>DASSNR010000015.1:0-15168 GCA_035687925.1 Gemmatimonadaceae bacterium
GAACGGGAGCGTCGGGCGCGAGAAGGAGGGCATAGCCCACGCGAGCGCGACCAGCAGGACGTAGACGAGCCACATCGACAGCGCGAATTCAGCCACGGGACGTCCCTCGTTTCTGTTGGTGACCCGACCGCGACTCGGCGAGCGCGGCGAGGATCGTCTGACACCGGCTCACGATCTCCTGTCGCGGCATCCCCTGCGCCACCGCCTCCGCCAGCATGGTGTGCAGCCGCTCATCCCACCCGTCCGCGAAACCCGGTGCCGGCGGACCGGAGTCGGGATCGCGCTGCACCACCGCGCCCACCTGGCGCGTGAGGCGCAGCAGCCCTTCCTGCCGCAGGAGATCGTACGCCTTGTTGATGGTGTGGAAGTTGACGCCGAGATCGGCGGCGAGGTCGCGTGTGGTGGGGAGCCTGCTCCCCTCGCGCAGCGTCCCATCGGCAATCGCATCGACGATGCGATCGCGCACCTGCAGGTAGATGGGCAGCCCGCTCGTCAGATCCACGGTCAGCAACACGGTCGGCTCTCGTCGCTATTGTTCTATTAGTTATAGAGCAAATAGCGCAAAGAGTCAAGCGGCTCGCACGGCTCTCACAGCTCGGCGACGAGACTGGTGAGCGTCTCCCCGAGCGGCGCATCGATGCGGATCGTCGCTTCGGCATCACCGCGCGTCACTCCGCGCGTGACGATCGCCACGGGGAGGCCGAGCTCGGCCGCGCGCAGCACGAAGCGGTAGCCCGACATCACCTGCAGCGAGGAGCCGAGCACGAGGAGCCCCGACGAGTGCTCCACCTCGTCGTAGCACCGCAGCACGAGCGGCTTGGGCACCGACTCGCCGAAGAAGACGACGTCGGGCTTGAGGAGATCGGAGCCGCACACCTCGCAGCAGACGCGCTGGAAGGTGCGCACCTCGTCGTCGGAGATCACGACGTCGCCATCGGGACGGATTTCGCGCGCGGTCGCGACGAAGGAGGGATTGGCCGCGCGCAACCGCGTATCGAGCGCCTCACGCGAGGAGCGCTCCCCGCAGTTCAGGCATACCACGCGATCGAGCGCACCGTGCAGCTCGATCACGTCGCGTGCGCCGGACTTCTGGTGCAGGCCGTCCACGTTCTGCGTGACGATCGTGCGCACGAGCCCTCGCCGCTGCAGCGCCGTCACCGCGCGATGCCCGTCGTTCGGCTCGGCCGCGGCGAAGCGCCGCCACCCCGCGAAGCTCCGCGCCCAGTAGCGCTGCCGGTTGTCCGCCGAGCCGACGAACTCGAGGTACGTCATCGGGCTCACGCGTCGCTTGCCGTCGGGGCCGCGGTAGTCGGGGATCCCCGATTCGGTGGAGAGCCCCGCGCCCGTGAGCACCGCGACGTTTCCGCCGCGCAGCAACGTCAGCAACTGCTCGCGCGCATCGATGCTCGCGGCGTCGTGCGCACCGTCACTCGATCGCGAGCTCGTCGCCGCTAGCGCAGTCATCGCGTCGGAAGAACGTCCGTCCGTCATCACACCTCGTTGCGTCACAGCACCTGCCGATTCCACGCCGAAAGCTAGGCGTGTCGCGGTACGCTCGCGCGATAGATCCCGTAGATCAACACGAGTATGAGCAGCACGCCCGGCCACACGAAGTCGCGCACGCCCGCGAACGCGAGCACGTCGGCGCGGCCGGAGATCACGATCGGGATCGCCATGGCAATGCCGAGCAGCGCTTCACCCGTGATCAACCCCGAGGCGATGAGAATTCCGCGCTGCTCCACTTCCTTGCGCGCCTCGTCCGCCGCCTCACCGCTCGCCCACGGCAGACGCCGCTGCACGCGGTGCACGAGCCACGCGAGGATCCCGCCCGCGAAGATCGGCACCGACAGCGAGAACGGGAGATAGATCCCCACCGCGACCGCGAGCACCGGCGCGCGGAACGAGCTCCCCTTCTTCTCGAGCCGCACGTCGAGCACGATGATCGCGACTGCCATCAGCATCCCGATCACGACCATCGTCCACGGCAGGCCGCCGTGGAACACGCCCTCGGCTACCGATTGCATGAGCGTCGCCTGCGGCGCGGTGAGCGATTGCGGATGTGCTGGCGTCACCGGTCCGATGCCGTACGCGTTGAGCAGCAGGTTGAGCACCGGCGCCATCACGAGCGCCGAGACGAGCGTCCCGAGGATGAGAATCACCTGCTGCTTCCACGGCGTCGCGCCAACCAGGTAGCCCGTCTTCAGGTCGTGCAGATTGTCACCCGCGATCGCCGCCGCGCACGCCACGACCGCCGCGATGAGAATCGCCGCCGCGGGTCCGTGTCCGCCTTCGCGCCCGAACAGCCCGAGGATGAGAAGCGCCGAGAAGAGGAGCGTGGCGATCGTCACACCCGACACGGGATTGTTCGACGAGCCGACGAGCCCGGTCATGTACCCGGAGACCGCCGAGAAGAGAAAGCCCGCGAGCACCATGATGATCGCCATCGAGATGCTCATCCCCACTCGGCCGGTGAGGAAGTGATAGAGGAAGTAGAGCGGGATGATCGACAGCACGACCGCGATCATCACCCACTGCATGGGCATGTCGCGGTCGAGCCGATCGCGTGCGCGCCCCTCGCGCATCTCGCGATACGCCGTGAGCCCGGACGCGATGCCGGCAAACACGCTCCCCCGCATGCGAAGCAGCGCCCACAGTCCGCCGACCACCATCGCGCCGACGCCGAGATAGCGCGTCTGCGTGGACCAGAGCTGACCCGCGAAGTCCGTGGCCGACGTCCCCGCCGGCGCACCGTGCGTCCACACGAGAATCGGGATCGCCAGCAGCCAGTTGAGCGCACCGCCGATGAAGATGAGCACCGCGATGTTGAGCCCCACGATGTACCCAACCCCGAGCAGCGCGGGCGAGAGGTCCGATCCGAAGTACGCGATCGTGCGACGACCGAAGAGATACGTCGCGCCCTCGGCCGTCGGCGCAATGAGGCGGAGGCCCGTCTGCGAAAACTTGATGAGCGCGGCGGCGATCGCCGACCACGCGACGAACTTCACCCCCGAGCCGCCCTTGTCCCCCGTCTCCAGCACCTCGGCGCACGCCACGCCTTCGGGGAACTGCAGCGGCTGCTCGACGATGAGCGCACGGCGCAGCGGCACCGTGAACAGCACGCCGAGCACGCCGCCAAACCCCGCGATGAGGAACGTCTGCCAGAACTGGAACTGCGCCCACCGCCCGAGCAGCACGAGCGCCGGCAGCGTGAAGATCACCCCCGCGGCGAGACTCTCACCAGCAGATGCGCACGTCTGCACGATGTTGTTCTCGAGGATGTTCGAGCGCCGGAAGAGGCGCAGCACACCCATCGAGATCACCGCCGCCGGAATCGATGCCGACACCGTCATCCCAGCGAACAGCCCGAGATACGCGTTCGCACCGGCGAGGATCACGGCGAGAATCACCCCGAGGATCACCGCCTTGACGGTGATCTCGGGGAGACTCTGCGAGGCGGGGACGTACGACGTCGTCCGAGTCGTGGTCGCGGGTGCTACCGGCATGGCCGTTCCTCCGCTGTGAATGAATTTCGGTAGTACACCGAAACGTGCCTATCGCCCCCTGCCCTCGGTCTGCGCCGTGGCCGCACTCTTCGGCCACACGTTGTCGCTCACGTCGCGGTCGGGGAACCGACCGTCCGGATCGAGTGTGATCTTCTCGATCTTCCGCCCGCCGAAGTCGAGCGTCGCGGCGAAGGTGCGGTTGCCGCTGAACCACACATCCACCGGGTAGGTGACGATCGCCGTCACGCTGTCGCGCATGGTGCTGTTCTTCATCGGACGGACCTTGGGGCCCGTCGCCGCGAACTGCACCGCGAGGACCACGGGCGATGGCATCTGTCCATCCTGCCGCACGGTGACCGTCGTCTTCTGCCCCGAGCGCTTCACACTCTGGATGGAGCCGTCCGTAGCTTCGGTGGTGAAGAGCCAGTAGTACCAGAACCAGTCGAGGTTCCGGTGCAGCGCGTGGTCCATGAAGAAGGCGTAGTCCCACGGCGAGGGATGCTTGAAGCGCCACGCCTTCGCGTACTCGCTCATCGCTCGCCACACGGCGGTGTCGCCGACCACGCCGCCCAGCGCCGAGAGCATCTCCGGCGCCTTGCCGTACGCCTGGAACGAATACATCGGGCCGCCGTAGTTCGCGTCCCACATGAGCGGCGCTTCGCGCTCGTTCCCGCTCGTGCGGCCGTAGCTCTCCCCGCGCCCATTCAGGTTCGGCGCTTCATGGCGGCGATCCGCCGCGGAGAGGATGTTCATGTACTGATTGAACCCCTCGTCCATGAAGCCGTACCACGTCTCGTTCGTCCCCACCATCATCGGCCACCACTGGTGCCCGATCTCGTGGTCCGACGCGCCCGCGCTCGACATGATGAACGATGGATACTCCATCCCGAGCTCCGGACCATCCACCATGGTGAGCCCCTTGAACGTGTAGGGCATCCAGAGCTTCGAGTAGAACTCGAGCGCGTGCCGCGCGATCGCGCCGGCCTGCGAGTACTGCTCTGCGTGACCGGGGAGGTACATGATGTTCACCGGGATCATCCCCTTCCCCGGGATGTCGGCGCGCGTCGCATCCCACACGAACTGATTCGACGTCGCCCATGCGAAGTCACCGGCGGTATCGATCACGAAGTGCCACATGAGACGACCGCCTTCCGTGCCCGCGGTCGCCACACCCGCGCCGCGCTCGCTCGGGCCGACGATCGTCTGCTGTGAATCGGATTGCAGGACGTGCGAGAGCCGCTCGCGCTCCTGCGGCGTGAGCACCTGCTCCGGATTCTGGAGCACGCCCGTCGCGCCGACGATCCATCCGGCCGGCATGTCGAGCGTCACGTCGAAGTGGCCGAAGTTGTTGTAGAACTCCGACGGCCCGAGATACGGGTCGGTGTCCCATCCGCCCTCGCGCAGATCGTCGAACACGGCGACGCGCGGATACCACTGCCCCACCTGATAGAGCGTGTCGCCCCACCGTCCCATGCGAATCCCACGCGTGGGGGACACCACCTTCGGCACCTCGAAGCTCCACTCCGCACCGAGCGTCGCGCTGTCGTGCGCGGCGATCGGATTCGGCAAGTCGATGCGCGCCGATGTCTGGTCGACATTGTACACCGCGAGCGTGACCGGCGGTGGCGGCTCGCCGCGCCGACGGCGCACGCGTGGCGGCGGGTTGAGGTTGACTGCGTCGCCGTTGACGGTGAGCCGCGTGACGTTCATCCCGCTCGTGATGTCGGTGACGACCTCGGCGCGCGGCACGTTCGGCGCGAAGAGGTTCTGATCGAGGCGCAGCACGATCGCGTGCATCGCCGAGTCGCTGTTGTTGTGGATGATCGTCGTTTCGCGCCCGGTGATCGTCGACGTCACGGGGTCGAAGCGCGCGTTGATCGTATAGTCCATCCACAGCTGCCAGTAGTGTGGACCCGGGCGGCCGGTGGAGTCGCGTGTGCCGGCGGCCATCGCGCGCCGGATCATGTCCGTCATCGGGAGATCGCGCCGGACGGCACGCTCGGGGTAGTGCGGCTTCGCGGTCTGCGCATCGCCGGTCGCCGTCATGGCGGCCGTGCACGCCAGGATCGCCAGCGTGGTGAGGAATCGCTTGATCATGTGTGTTCCGGAATGGGTCGTGCGACTCGCGCCCGCATCGGGCGATGGTATGCGCGCGAGTGAGAGAGATGCGACATCGACGGGCGTCGAACGCGCGCGATGTAAGAGATACTGCACGAGCCGGCGCGTGGCGAGGGGAACCGGCTCCGGCCTGCGTGCTTTGCCTTCCGAGCCGGCCGATCAGTCGCGACGCGCCACGCGGAGCACCCCCGCATCGTACTCGATCCGCCCGCCGATCATCGTGAGCACGCTCTCCGTCTTCGGCAGCTCGTCGACCGGCACGGTGAAGATGTCCTGCGACAACACCGCGAGGTCGGCGAGCTTCCCCGGTGCGAGCGTCCCCTTGTCTCCCTCTGCGAACTCCGCGTACGCCGAGCCCGCGGTGTACCATCGCACGAGCATCTCGCGCGAGAGCTGCGGCTCGAGAGGGAAGCTGAGGGCGTAATACATCCCGACGAACGGGCTGCGCGGCTCGCCGTCGGAGCCGAGACCGATCACAATTCCCTGCGGGACGACCGCGGCGAGCGGCACCTTGGGCATGGTGCGCGAGATCTCGGGGGGCGGCAGGAGCTGGAGATTGCCCACGTTGACGATCCCCTTCGCCGCTGCGCGCGGCCACATGTCCGGCGTGAGCGCACCCTGATGCTCGAAGCGCACGCGCAGTGGACGCCACACGGAGTCCGGCGCGAGCGACTCCATGAGCCCGAGCACGAGCGCCGCGGTACTGTCGCCGGAGATGTGCAGGACGACCTGCTCGCGTGTGCGCAGTGCCTCGGCGAGCATCGCGCGCACGGTGTCGATCGGGAAATCCAGTCGGCCGTGCCATCCTGCGCGCCCCTCGTACGCGCGGCGCATGAGCGCGTTTCCTTCGACCGGCGTTCCGTCGAGAATCCATTTGCGCCCCGTGACACGGAGGCGCGATGCAGGATGCTCGGGAATCGCCGCCCACTCGTCGGCACGAAGGCTCGTGGCACCGGGGATGGAGTACTTGAGGATGCGCATGCGGAGCGGGAGCTGCGCCGCGCGGAGCACGCGCACCGTCGTCGCCGCGTCCATGCTGTGCGCCATGTCCTGGACGGACGTGATGCCGAAGCGCAGCTCTCGCTCGCCGTAGCGGCGGAGGTTGGCCACGAGCGCGCTGTCGGGGAGGCTCGAGCGCAGCCCACGGATCGCGCTCCACCCCGCGTACTCGTCGAGCCGCCCCGTGAGATGGCCGCGCGCATCGCGCTCGTACCACCCGCCGAATGGATCGGGCTCCGAATCGCGAATGCCGAGCACGCGCATCGCCGCAGTGTTGAGCACGACGCCGTGCCCCGTGGGCATCTGGAGCATGACCGGATGCTCGGGCGCGACGCGATCGAGCGCCGCGCGCCGCAGCGCGGTGTCGCCGAGCGCAGTGAGCCAGATGTCCGCTTGAATCCACGTGCCGCGCGGCACGCGCGCCGTTGCCGCACGCAGCGAGTCGAGCACCTGCGCCGCCGAGGGGTCCACGACCGGCGCCCCCATCGACACGAAGATTCCCGGCGCTCCGCCCGAGACGTGGTCGTGTGCATCGTCGAATCCAGGGACGATGACACGGCCGCCCACATCGAGGACGCGCGACGCGGGGCCCGCGAGCGCGCGGATCTCCCGCGTCGTACCGACGGCGATGATACGCTCTCCCCGGACCGCCACCGCCTCGGCCCACGGGTGTGCGGACTCGGCCGTGAAGACCTTGCCGCCGACGAGAATCAGATCTGGGACATTCTGCGTCGATTGCGCGCCCAGATTGACGGCGGCGATGAAGATCGTGAAGAGGAGTACAGCCGCACGCCACGCACGCATCGAGGCCTCGCAGGCGAAAGGAGCGCCGATATTAGCGACCGAGTGGACATGTTGCCAGCCTGTAGACTGGGTAAATCGCCGCATTTCGGATCAAATTGCCGCTTCTCTTTACTCTGTGACCCCTGCGTTGCTATAATCGTCTGGGGAGAGTGAGTGGCAGGCCCCATCGGCGACACGCCCCACGGCTCGATTCGCTCTCTCACGGGATCGCGCCTGCCGCGCCCCCCCGTCACCCACCTGCACGTTCCGGAGTGGTTCGACCTCCCAATTGATTGATGATGGCGCCCTCGTCGTAGAGGGCATTTGCGCGTGCCGACGCCGGCCGCTCTGCACTGTGTCTCGCAGCCCTGTTTCGCTATGAAGCGTTCCGATCTCCTTCCCGTTGCTCTCCTGGTCCCGGTCTTCGGGTTCGTTGCCGTCCAGGCGATTCGCACGCAAACATCGCATCTGACGGCGATGTCGCAGGCCGCGGTGCTCGCGCCGACTACATCGGCGAACGAGAAGGTGACGACGCACCAACCCCGGCGCACGCCGCGCACGGCTGACCGCGTGGCGGACCGCGGTGCCGTCTCGGCACCAGCGGCCAACGCGGCGCCGGGACGCGATATCGAGGACGTGCGGCACCGCCTCGAGGTGGGTGCACACGGCACGTACATCGATGAGATCCTACTAGAGCGCGACTCCGCGCTCGCCCGCTGGCCCGATCGCGTGGCGAATCCGATCCGCGTCTGGATCGGGAACGGCGTGGGGCTCGCCGATTGGGACCCGAGCTTCCCCGCCAAGGTACGCTCGGCGTTCGACGAGTGGACGCAGCTGGGCATCCCCGTCCGCTTCACCTTCGTCGTCGACTCCAGCGCGGCCGACGTGCACGTCAACTGGATCGACCACTTCGACGAGCCGATCAGCGGGAAGACGCTGTGGGCGCGCGACAAGAACTTCTGGATCATCGACGCCAACATCACGCTCGCGCTGCACCACAACGGCGGCGAGGCGCTCGATCCGTTGGCGATGAAGGCGATCACGCTGCACGAGGTGGGACACCTGCTGGGGCTCGACCACACGCAGGACACGCTCGACATCATGACGCCGCGCGTGCGTGTGCGTGATCTCTCCGAGGCCGACCGCGCGACGATGCTCCTCCTCTACTCGCTCCCGCCGGGCTCGATCAAGTAGCCCGCTCGCCGGCCCACACGATTCGGTGACACCGACGCCCGCGCACTTCTTGCAGCGCGGGCGTTCGTATGTCATCCCCTATCATCGATGTCGCCATCGTGGGCGGCGGTCCCGCGGGCCTCTCGGCCGCGCTCTGGCTCGGTCGCTACCAGCACTCCGTGGTCCTCGTGGACTCCGGCGATCCGCGCAACTGGGAGACGCGCGGCATCCACGGCTACCTCGGCCTTCCCGACATCACACCCGCCGAGCTCCGAGGACGCGGCCGAGATGAAGCGCGCGCCTATGGCGCTCGACTCATCGACGGGTGCGTGAACACCGTGGAGCGCGTGCGCGACGGCGAGCTCCGACTCACACTCGAGGACGAGACGGTGATCGAGTCGCGCCGATTGCTGCTCGCGATCGGGATCAAGGATTACTGGCCGCAGGTGCCCGGGCTCTCACAGTGCTACGGCGTGACGGCGCACCACTGTCCCGATTGTGACGGCTTCGAGGCGCGCGCGCAGAAGACCGTGGTGATCGCCTCGGGGCGCTCGGCGGTCGGTATGGCGCTCTCACTCGCCACCTGGACGCGGCAGCTCGTCATCTGCACGAACGGCCACGCGCCCGACATCAATGACGACAACCTCGACAAGCTCGACGCGCTCGACATCCCGGTGCTCACCGAGACGATCGCGCGCGCCCTGGTGGACGAGCATGGCACCGTGACCGGCCTCGAGCTCGCGAACGGCTTCGTGCTCGACTGCCAGCAGGTCTTCTTCTCGATGGGCCACTACCCGGCGGACGATCTGGCCGTGCAACTCGGCTGCGCGCGCGACGACGAGCAACTCGTCATCGTCGACGCGCACTACCACACCTCAGTGCCGCACGTCTTCGCCGCCGGCGACATCATCCCCGGCCCCCACCTCGCCGTGGCCGCCGCCTCCGATGGCGCGATGGCCGCGCTCTCGATTCACCACTCGCTGTTGCCGGAAGGGCTGCGCCTGGAGCCGCCGGCGCAGAGATACAAACAGTGAGTCAGTGAGTCAGTGGGTCAGAAACGGCCTGCAGGGCGGGATGCACTCATCCTGCGAGCTTCTTCTGATTCACTGACCCACTGACCCACTGACCCACTATCAGTCCCCTCACCACTTCAACCCCACCCCCATCCCGTTCCCCTTCCGCACGACGTCGAGCTGCACGGTGTGGATGCCGGACTGTTCATCGGCGCGCTCGAGAGCGCGCTCCAGGGTGCGGATCGAGGTCACCGTGCGGCCATCCGCGCTCACGATCACATCGCCGCTGCGGAGGCCGGCACGGTCCGCGGGAGTGCCGGGAAGCACGCGGAGGACGAGCAGCCCGTCGCTCACATGGAAGTAGTCCTTGAGCTGATCGACGTCCCACAGCTGCGCGCCGGCGATGGTCGAGACGCCGTTGAAGTAGAAGCTGCTGAGGGGCGCGGAGGGCGCGAGCGCGGCGACCGGTGGGCTCGATGGCGACGAGGGCATTGCCGGAACGGCCATCGGCGCAGTCGATGGCATCGGCATGGCCGGCATCGGCGGCATGGCGAAGTCCGGCATGCGCATGTCCATGCTGTCGGGGTTGAAACGGAACATGTAGAACGACGGTTGCCGGCCGACGACGACGTTCACCGTCTTCGTCTCGCCGCGACGCTGGATGCGCACGGGGATCCGCGTGCCGGGCCTCAGCAGCCGATCGAACGACGGCATGCCTCGCCGCAGACTCCAACCGTTCAGCGACACGAGCACATCACCCGCTTCCAACCCCGCTCGCTCGGCGGGCGAGCCGGGAGCGACCGCGACGATCTTCGGCAGACCGCTCGTACTGTCCGACCGTCCGGACTCGAAGCTGATCCCGAGCCACCCGCGCCGGCTCTCCCGATCGCGCTCCATCTCGCGAGCGCGCTGCATGGCGATGCGGGTCTGACGCGTCGCTTCCTGCGCCTGCGTACGCATCAATTCCATGGTCTGCATCTCGTACGTCTGCTGCGCCATCTCGAGCTGATGCTGGGCCTGCCGCAACGCGAGGAGCGCGGCGGTCGATGTATCGTTGTCGAACAGCGCACGGCGCCGGGTGAGGAGTGCTCGCTGCGCATCCTCGAGCGCTCGGCGCGCCTGCTCGAGCGCGTCGCGGCTGGCTGCCCGCGCTGCCGCCGTGCAGCTGTCGCACGTCGAATGCTGCTGCGCCGCGAGCGGCGCACCGAACGCCGACATCGCGACCAACGCCGCACACGTCCACCCGAACGGGACGCGCATGGTGACTCCCTGCACGGCACGCATCAGTAGCTCACCAGCTTGACGCCCGACGGGAGCGCGCGATCCAGCTGACGCAGCGTCGCCTGGCGCGCGCTCACCGTGGACAGGTAGTACTGATTGATCACCGGATCGTGCGGCGCCTCGTTCACTGCGGCGAGCGCGGCACCGCTCATCCGATCGAGCGCCGCGAGACGGGCACGATACCGAGCTGGATCGGGCTGACTGTCCGCACTCGTATCCTGCGCCGCGATGTAGGCCATCGCACCGCGGTACGTCTGCTCGGCGGCACGCATCGTCTCGAGCGCCTCTTCCGTCGAATGGAAGGTGAGCACCGAATCGGGCGACGCGGCGTTGGTCGCGAGCGAGAGCCCCGTTCCACCACGCGCGCCCCGCGCATTGGCCGATTGCGTAGCGGCGGACTGGGTCGAGCCCAGCGTCGTCGCGCCGAAGTGCGTGCCAGCGCTCCACCGCCCCACCGCACCTCCGCCCACGACTAGCAGCACTGCCGCGGCAGCATTGAGCCACGGATGCGACCATGCACGAGCGACACGCGATCGCGGACCGCTCGTGGATGTGACGAGCCCTTCCTCGCGCAACCGCGCGCTGAGCGAGGTCCACTCGGCGAGCGACGCAGGGACTGTGGCCGAACGCTCGCGCGCGGCCAGTGTGACGATCATGCGGGCAGCGTCGCGCTCGCGCGCGCACTCCACGCACTCCACCAGGTGCGCGGCTTCCGCGGCCGTGGGCTCATCGTCGGCCAGTGCGGCAAGCCGTTCAGGATCGAGGTGCAGCATGGATATATCCCGGTGCCGGCAGTGAAGCGTCTACGAGGTGCGCGAGCAACCGGCGAAGCTTCGCGCGCGCCTTGAACAGTTGGGATTTCGATGCGCCGGGGCTGATCCCCAGCTCACGAGCAATGTCCTCGTGCGTGTACCCTTCCACATCATGGAGGACGAAGACGGTCCGCGCACCATCGGGGAGCCGAGCGGTGGCTTCCTCGATGGAGGCCGCGAGGAACGCGCGATCCACATCGTCGATCACGGTGGCCGTGTCGTCCTCGATCTCCACCTCGAGCTTGGCGAGCCGCCGAGCTCGGCGTAGCGCGTTCAGCGTACGGTTCACCGCGATGCGGTGCGCCCACGTTCCGAACTGCGCATCGCCGCGATACGAGGGGAGCGCGCGAAAGATCTGCATCCACACCTCCTGTGCGATGTCCGCCGCAAGGTCGACGTCACCGACCAGGCGCCGCACCACCGCATCGATGTGCGGCGCGTACTGCGACCAGAGCTGTCGCAGTGCCCGCTCATCGCCACCGATGGCGCGCCGGATCAAGGAGTGATCGGTCTGCATACCGTCTGGGAAGTTTGTCACAGGCCGCGAGGGAAGGGTTGCCGGAGAGGAGCTATGAGCTGTGAGCTGTGAGCTTTGGGTTGTGAGTGGGGTGGTGAGCCAACGGCGTTCTCGATCTCCGTGCTCAGAACCAAGCGCATAGCCCAAAGCTCAGAGCTCACAGCTCACATCTACGTCTGCCGCATCTCCGCACACTACGTGTCGTCCCCTCGCAACGTGACGGACATCCGATCCCGTCGTCTTGCGAAGAGTGCTGGTTGCCCGTATTATGGCGCCGCACCCCTCGACGCGGCTCTCGCACACACAACGCGCGCAAACAGCCGTCGTCGAGCCGGTGATCCCGCCGCATTCGTCTTCCCCCCGCCGTTTCCGTAGTGACGTGGTTCTTGCAGAGCAGCGTTTCGCAATCCCGAAACCTCGCTGGACCGGTGCCGGTCCATGCGATCATCTCGCCGTTGAGTAGGGGGGTCGCGTGAACGCGCTGCTGCTCGCCGTGCTCGCCGTCACGATGGGTGATGGACTGCCCATCAAGAAGCCCGCGTCCGTCGGGATGTCCGCCACCAGATTGCGCGTCGTCGATCACGCCGTGACGCGCGGCATCTCCGCCGGCGGCTTTCCCGGCGCTGCGGTCGTGGTGGGACGCAAGGGCGCCGCGGTGTGGCAGAAGGGATTCGGCCATCTCGATTGGGATCCGAAGAGCCCGAAGGTCTCGCCCACGGAGACGATCTACGATCTCGCGTCGCTCACCAAGGTGATCGCGACGACGACCGCGATCATGATCCTCTACGACGAGGGGAAGGTCTCGCTCGACGCGCCGGTGCGCACCTATCTCCCCGCGTTCACCGGTGGACTGAAGGATCAAGTGACCGTACGCGAGCTCCTCGAGCATCGCGGCGGCCTCCCGCCCGACCGTCCGCTCTGGCGTCTCGCCCAATCACCGGCCGAGGCACGTGAGCTCGTGATCGATGCGACACTCGACTACGTCCCCGGCACGCGCTACGTGTACTCCGACGTCGGCGCCGATCTGCTCGGCTTCATTGTCGAAGCGGTCACCGACACGACGCTCGACGCGTTCGTGCGCGAGCGCGTCTTCAAGCCGCTCGGCATGAACAATACCTTTTTCCGCCCCGCGGACTCGCTCAAGCGGCGCATCGCGCCCACCGAGGTGACGCCGCCGCGCGGCTATCCCCTCCGTGGCGAGGTGCACGACGAGAACGCCTACGCGCTCGGCGGCGTGGCGGGACACGCGGGATTGTTCAGCACCGCATCCGACCTCGCCATCTTCGCGCAGATGATACTGAATGGCGGCGAGTACAACGGCGTGCGGATCGTCGCGGACTCCACAGTGAAGCTCTTCACGACGCGCGCTGCCGGCAGTCGCGCGCTCGGATGGGCGATGGCTGATGGCCAGTGGGGCTCGGGGAAGTACCTGAGCGACGACGCGTTCGGTCACGTCGGTTACACCGGCACCTCGCTCTGGATCGATCCCGATCGCGAGATGTTCGTCATCCTCCTCACGAACCGCGTGCATGCCCCCCGCGCACTCCGGCCCGGCAAGGTGATCGAGGACGTCCGCGCCGACCTTTCGGATGCCGCGGCGCTCGCCGTGATGGACGACCCCGACCAGATCCTCGCCATGCCCGCGAAGTTCCGCGCCGACCTGGCCGAGGGGTGGAACCGCACCAAACACCGCCCGCGCCGCTCGTCGCACACGAAGTCGACGCCGAAAGCCTCGAAGACCGGTCATCGATCGACGCCCAGATCGCACTCATCGTCAGTCACACGCTGAGCGGCGACGTCCCTTGCAGTTCTCCGCGGCCCCGTTGAAGTTGCGGAGAACCCGCAGGGAGTTTCGATGAGCGACAACAGCAATCCGCCCGCCGCGACGGAATCCGCGGCCCCCATCATCACCGAGGATCAGGTCAAGGCCACGCTTCGCCGCGTCAAAGACCCGGAGCTCAACCTCAACATCATCGACCTCGGGCTCGTGTACAACATCCGCGTCGATGGCGCGAAGGTGAGCGTCGACATGAGCCTCACGTCGCCCGGCTGCCCCTCCGGCCCCGAGATCATGGCCGACGCCGAGGGGCAGCTGAAGACCCTCCCTGGCGTCCAGGAGATTGCGCTGAATCTGGTGTGGACGCCGTTCTGGACGCCCGATCGCATCGAGCCGAGGATCCGCGCGTATCTGGGGATCTGACGGACGCTGGTTGCGCGACTCTCCCTTCGATCGTCCTACCCGGCAGTCCTCGCGACTCGGCGCCCGAGCCGCGTACGCGTCGTCATCCTCTCACCAGATTCCGTATGCGCCTCAACCACACTTCGCTGCTGTCGGGTCTCGCCGTTGGTGCACTGCTCGCCCTCGCGCCCGGCGCGGCCTTCGCGCAGGGACATTCGGATCACGGGAAGCACCATGAGCCGCCGGGCCAGGCGAAGAAGCACGTCGTGACCACCGACCAGGCGATCCTCGTCACGCGTGACGTGCTGGACAAGCATGGCTACACCGTCGTTCGCGTCGTGAACGATGGCGACACGCGGGTCGTGTACTATCGACGCGGGAACATGGGCAAGGGGAAGGGGCACGGGCCAATCGAGAAGATCATCATCCGCCCCGCCCCCGACCGCGTGATCTTCGAGTCCGCGCCGAAGGCGGTGCTCGTGGATATCAATGTGAAGTTGGGATTCTAGATAGTGAGTCAGTAGGTCAGTGGGTCAGTGAGTCAGACAAAGCTCGGGGTTGTCATTCTGAGCGCAGCGAGGAATCTCGTCGCGCCGCCGGAGAGCTTCGCGTCGCTCACGATGACGGCGCGGATCAGCGCGCAGCCGCGGGCGACAATCGGCCATGGTCCGCTATACCGTCGACGTTTCCCAGACGCACCGCCACACGTTCTCGGTCGAGCTGCGCATCGAGCAGCCCGCTGCAAGGCAACGATTGAGCCTGCCGGTCTGGATCCCGGGCAGCTATCTCG
>DASSNR010000057.1:0-4453 GCA_035687925.1 Gemmatimonadaceae bacterium
CGCGAGCTGTTGCGAGTCCCAAGTCCCGAGTCCCGAGTCCCGACGCGCGCTTCGCGCGCCTCCTCGTCTCCCCCGCGCTCCTCGTCATCGCGCTCGTCGCGATCTTTCCGCTCGCGTGGACGGTGTGGGAGTCGCTGCATCGACACGACCTGCGGTTGCCGTGGCTCGGGCGCCCGTTCGTCGGGCTCGGGAACTACGTGCAGATCGCGCACGATCCGCGCTTCTGGGGCGCGCTCGCGCACACGGCGCTCTTCACCGTGGTCTCCGTGTCGCTGGAGCTCGCGCTCGGCCTCGTCTTCGCGCTCGCCATGAACCGCGCGTTCCGTGGACGCGGATTGGTGCGCGTCGCGGTGCTCGTGCCGTGGGCGATCCCCACCGTTGTGGCGGCACTCTTGTGGCGCTTCATCTTCGACGCGCAGGCAGGGATCGCCAACGCCGTGCTCGTCGACGTCGGCATCGTGCATCAGCCCATCGTCTGGTTCGTGCACGCGACGACGGCGTGGGTGCCCGTCATTCTCGCCGACGTGTGGAAGACGACGCCCTTCGTCGCGCTGCTGCTCCTCGCCGGCCTGCAGACCATCGATGCGTCGCTCTACGAGGCGGCCGCCGTGGATGGTGCGCGTCCGTGGCAGCAGCTCTGGCGCATCACGATCCCGCTGCTCAAGCCCGCCATCCTGCTCGTCCTGATCTTCCGCACGCTCGACGCGTTCCGCGTCTTCGATCTCATCTACGTGCTCACCGGTGGCGGCCCCGGCACCTCCACCGAGCCCGTCGCCCTCTACACGTTCAACGTGCTGCTCCAGAACCTCCAGTTCGGCTACGGCGCCGCGCTCTCCATCGTGATCTTCGTGATCACGTTCGGGCTGGCGGTGGTGTACATCAAATTGTTGGGGGCGGGGGAATCGGAGGTGGGTCAGTGAGTCAGCGGGTCAGTGGGTCAGAAAGAGTCGGTGCGGCGGGTTCATCTCGCTCTCGCAGGCCGTTTCTGACTCACCGACTCACTGACTCACTGACTCACTCGCTTCTCGCCCTCCTCGTCCTCCTCACCGCCTTCCCCCTCTACTGGGCGGTGGTGGCGTCGTTCACACCGGAGGCGACGCTCTTTCGCGAGCCGTCGCTCTGGCCCAGGCACGTCATCCTCGACCACTATCACGCGCTCTTCACGGCGCGGAACTTCTGGGTGCCGATCCGCAACTCGATCGTCGTCGCGGGGAGCACCACCATCTTCTGCGTCGTCGTTGGATCGCTCGCGGCGTACGCGCTCGCGCGGCTCCGCTTTCGCGGCAAGGGGGCGATCCTCGGGTTCATCCTCGCGGTGTCGATGTTCCCGCAGATCTCGATCGTGAGTCCGCTCTACCTCGTGCTCCGCGCGCTGCATCTGATCAACACGTACCCCGGGCTCATCCTGCCGTACATGACGTTCGCCATGCCGCTCACCGTATGGCTGCTCGTCGGCTACTTCCGGCAGCTCCCGTCGGAGCTGGAGGAGGCTGCCCTCGTCGATGGCGCGAGCCGATGGCAGAGCTTCACGAAGATCCTGCTCCCGCTGAGTGTGCCGGGACTCGCCACCACCGCGATCCTCACCTTCATCTATTCGTGGAACGAGTTTCTCTTCGCGCTCTCGTTCACCGTGGGCCCGTCACGTCAAACGGTGCCGGTCGCGATCGCGCTCTTCCGTGGACAGTATCAGGTGCCGTGGGGCGAGATCCTCGCCGCGGCGGTGGTCGCGACGGCGCCGGTGGCGGTGATGGTGCTCGCGTTCCAGCGGCGCATCGTGCAAGGGCTCACCGCGGGGGCGGTGAAGGGGTAGGGGCGCGCCACGCGCGACGAGCCGTGAGAGTCGGGCCTTCACGTCGCATACTCCCCGCTCTTGCGCCGCCCCAGCGCCTCGCGCGCCGATCGTGCTGCCGCGTTGTCGGGAAACGTGTCGGCGATCCATCGCAGCTCCACCAGCACACGGCCCGGCATCGCGAGCGGCCCCTCGTACAGATCCATGAGGCGGTAGGCTGCCTGAATCCGCTCCGCGGAACGCGCGCGCACATCACGCTGCACGCCGCGCAGGAGCGCTGCCGCGCGCTCCGCATTGGTCCCCACGCCCGCATACAGCTCTGCTGCACGCATGCGGATGCGCACGTCGGCCGGGTCATCATGCAATCGCTGCTCGATCAGCTCGAGGGCTTCTGCGATCTTGCCTTGCATCACGAGCGCATCCACGCGCGAGAGTCCATCGCGCGTGACGCTCCCGACCAGAGCATCGGGCGATGCGATGAACGCGAACATCGAGCGCGCGGCCATCGTGCTCATCGTGCTCGCGAAGGTGCTCACCGCCAGCGCCGCGACGAAGCACAGCGCGAGTCCGACCAGCGATCGGAGCGGCTCGTGCACCCCTGCCAGCACCGCGCACATATAACCGAGCGGATAGCCGAGCGCCGACGCGACGGCGAGCCATACGAGTCGTCGTCGATTCATGCTATCGCACACTCCCGAGAAGCGTCCGATGAGACACGCCCCAGCCCCGCCTGTCGGCTCCTGTCACGTACGGATGACGACCTCGCCCGTCCCCGTGCTACATTTGATGGCGATGTCTGCACCGCGCCACGACCTCCTCTCCGACTGGCCGTCGCTGCCGCCCGTACTCAGACCGGCCCGCGTCCGCACGGCGCCGGCCGCGAAGGGGCCGCGTGTCCCCCGATGGATCGCGGCCCTCCTCGGCGTGCCGCTCGCCGGGAAGCTCGCCGGCGCGAACGCGATCATCGTCGTCGCCGCACTCGGCGCGGCCGCGGCGACGCAGGGGTTCGGGCCGCAGGACGTCCCCTTCATCGTCATCCTCGGGATCGCGCTCGCCGGCAGTCTGCTCGTGAATCTCGCGCTCGTGCTCGTTGCGCTCCGTCCACTGCAAGGACTCGAGCGCACCGCCGAGCGCGTGTGGCGCGGCGACCTCGACGCGCGCGTGCAGCCGTCGCTCCTTGCCGATCGCGACATGTCGCGCCTCGGCGGCGCGCTCAACGTCGTGCTCGACAGTCTGACCGCCGACCGCGCACGACTGCGCCGCCTGGCGACGGAGATCATCAGCGCGGGTGATCGCGAGCGCGCCTACATCGCGCGCGAGCTGCACGACTCCACCGCGCAGGAGCTCGTCGCGCTCGTCTTCCAGCTCAGCGCCGCGTCGCGCGACAGCGCAACTGCGAGCCCCGAGCTCTCGGCGCGACTCGACGAGATCCGCAACGCGGCCGCGGACATTCTCGAGGAAGTGCGCATGCTCTCGCACACCGTGCATCCGCGGGTGCTCGACGACCTGGGCCTCCCCGCGGCACTCGAGCGTCTTGCGCGCGAGGCACGCGAGCGCGGGATCGCGGACGTGCGCGTCACGTCGGAGATCGACACGACACGCGTGTCGCCCGCCGCGGCGTCGGTGCTCTATCGCGTGGCGCAGGAGGCGGTCGCCAACGCGCTGCGCCACGCTGAGCCGAGCACGGTGACGATCCGCGTCCACGACCAGCACGGCGCCGTCGCGCTCGAGGTGGCCGATGACGGACGCGGCTTCGACGTCGTCGACGCCGAGCGCCGGCGCCCGGGGATGGGACTGTTCACGATGCGCGAGCGCGTGGTGCTCGTGGACGGGCAGTTCACGATCGTGAGCCATCCGGGGAGCGGCACGCGCGTGCGCGCACTGGTCCCGCTCGAGCCGGCGGGGATCGCGTGAGCGCGCGCTCGATTCGCGTGATACTCGCCGACGATCACGCCGTCGTGCGCGCGGGGCTCAAGGCCGTGCTCGGCACGGCGTGGGACATCGCGATCGTGGGCGAAGCCGCGAACGGCTACGACGCGGTGGCGCTCGCCGAGCAGCTCAAGCCCGACATCGTGATCATGGATCTCTCGATGGATGACGGCGACGGCACCGAGGCGACGAAGACGATCGTCGCGCGCGGTCTCCCGTGTCGCGTGCTCGTGCTCACGATGCACCCGGAAGAAGACTATCTCGCGCCGCTCATGGAAGCGGGCGCCGCCGGCTATCTGATGAAGAGCGCCGCCGACCGCGAGCTGGTGGACGCCGTCCGCACGGTGGCGCGCGGCGACGTGTACGTGCGTCCCTCAGCGACGCGCGCGTTGGGCCGTGGTCTCTCGCGTCGCGACCCCCTCCGCGCCGAGCGCGCGAAGTACTATCGTCTCACCGATCGCGAGCGCGACGTCCTCCGTCTCACCGCCCAGGGCTACTCCGCCCCCGAGATCGGCGAGCGTCTCACCATCAGTCCCAAGACCGTCGACACCTACAAGCAGCGCATCCACGACAAACTCGGCTTCGCCCACCGCGCGGAGTATGTGCAGTTTGCGTTGAAGTTGGGGCTGTTGGCGAGGGAAGGAGACGGGACAGGGAGAGAGTGAGTCAGTGGGTCAGTAGGTCAGTAGGTCAGTAGGTCAGTAGGTCAGTAGGTCAGTAGGTCAGTAGGTCAGA
>DASSNR010000066.1:0-8835 GCA_035687925.1 Gemmatimonadaceae bacterium
GACAAGCATACCGGCCTGCCAGACGCCACGTCGCGTGGCGGCGTCGTGCCCTGTGCTGCGCACAGCAATGCCGCGTCGCATGACTAACCCTCCGTTGGTTAGTGATGAGCTAACCTCTCGCTCACATCGCGAGTGTCCCGAACGTCGGTTGAGCTCGCGATGATGCAAGCGCTGTGCGCACACAACGGGCGGTCGAGTCAGCCGACCGAGCAGTTCTTCGCTCAGTCTGTCGGTATGATGGCCAGACGACGGTTGCGTGGATTCGCCATGACGTTCGCTTCACTCGTGGTCGCGCACCGGAGCACGTTCTCACGGTGCGCGACCACGAGTGAAGCGGTTCGCGTAGCGACCTTCTGCGGCATCGATCAGGCGCGCACCGGCCACGGATCGACCGCTGGCCGACCCCGCGCGGTGATCGGGTTGCGCCAGGGCACGCAGCATTGTGGAGATGTGCGAGGCGGCGCCTGCTGCTCCCCGTCGTGCGCTCGGGGCGCCGCCCTCATCCCCGCTGGACGCGGTTGTCGACTCGACCTACATCGGTGGCGGCGTGCCGCGATCGGCTTCTCGGGCAGCGCCGGGATGCGCCCCCGGTATGGTGTCCCGCAAAGTGCGGATGCGATCGCGGTTCTCCAACACGCCCTGGAGCTGACGCTCGACGATGGTCCGCACCTCGGGAGGGAGATTCTTCTCGAGCGCCGATTGGTAGTGCTCCACGGCAGCGTTCTCGGCGCGCGTGCACTCGCTCAAGACCGCCCCGTCATCCTTGCGCTTGATCGCGGACTCGATATCGATCACACCGCGCCGCATGGCGCCACGCGCGGTGCCGTGCGCTTTCGGATCTCCACCGAGTCGCCGTACTTCACCCTGGAGCTCCTTCAACCCTCTCTCGATGAGGTGCACGCGGTCGTTGAAGAACGTCTTTGCATCGCTGCTCTTGACGGCGTCGGCGCACGCGCGGAAATCCTTCACGCCATCCTCGCTCGTCGCGATGAGATCATTGAGCACCGAGATGACATCGTCCCTGTCCATTGCCATAGTCACCCTCCACGAAAACGAGATCGAGGCGAAGCGGACAGTTGACGCCGATTCCGCGTCCGTGCGAGGGGAGCAGCAGTGTGCGTGCACGTAGAGCGCCGCGTACGGTGCGCGGTGCATCGGCGAATGGCGCTGCGCCGCACGATCCGTACCCATCGGCCATCGTCCCTGTTTGACCACACGCGTCCCGCGCCACATCTTCGCCGGCGCCGTACGACCGTGCGCCCGCCCGGAACCTCCACGTTCCATCTCCCAGTCCGGCTCGCGCACGCGTCCAAGTCGCGCTACCACACGCCACCTCATAACACCACTTCAAGGGGACACGACTCGATGAACGCCACACACGCGATCGTTGGGACTCTGGCCGCGCTGCTGCTCTCGGCGCCGGCCGGGGCGCAGCAGCGTGGACGACAGCAGCGATCCACCAACCAGCGCGCCACGCCGGAACAGCGGCAGGCGCCGCCGAGCGCGGGACAATCTGCGTCGCGCGCGCCAGAGGGTCCGATGCCGACGGACAGCGTCGTCGTCACGCAGCACAGTGCACGCATCGGTGGGCAGCAGATCAACTACACGGCGACCACCGGCCGCTACGTCGTGAAGGACGATGAGGGGAAGCCGAAGGCGGCGTTCTTCTTCGTCGCGTACACGAAGGACGGGGTGTCGGACGTCACCACGCGCCCGGTCACCTTCGTCTACAACGGCGGACCGGGCTCGGCGTCGCTGTTCACGCACATGGGGATGGGGCCCAGGCGTGTCGTGCTCACCGCTGATGGACACGGCATGCCGGCGCCGTACCGGACCACCGACAACGAGGATTCCTTCCTCGACGCCACCGATCTCGTGTTCATCGACGCGGTGTCCACGGGGTTCAGCCGTCCGGCACCGGGGCAGGATCCGTCGCAGTTCTACGGCGTGGTGCAGGATGCGAACATCTTCTCGGACTTCATCTACCAGTACGTGACGCGCAACGGGCGGTGGGCGTCGCCGAAGTTCCTCCTCGGCGAGAGCTATGGCACCACGCGCGCGGCCGAGCTCGCAGGAGTGCTGGAGCACCGGCACGAGATGTACGTCAACGGCGTCATGCTGCTCTCGTCGATGGCGTTTGCGCCGTGGGGCGCGGATGACCGCACGGAATACTTCCTTCCGACGTTCATCACCTCCGCGTGGTACCACAAGCTGCTGTCACCCGAGCTGGAGCGCGAGTCGGCCGACCAGATCGCGCAGACCGCGCGCGACTTCGCGCACGGTGAGTACGCGCAGGCGCTCGAGAAGGGCGACCAGATTTCTCCCGCCGAGTACGACAAGGTCGTGCAGGACATGGCGCGCCTCACGGCGCTCTCGCCCGAGTACATCAAGGAAACGGATCTCCGCGTGAGTCCGCAGCGCTGGTTCGCCGAGCTCGAGCGCGGCAAGCGGCGCATCGTCGGGCGGCTCGACTCGCGCTTCGAGGGGATCAACCGCGACGCCGCGTCGGAGCGGGCCGAGTACGATCCGAGTGAGGCATCGTACGAGGGCGCGTTCACGGCCACGTTCATGGACTACGTGCGGCGCGATCTGAAGTGGGACAGCGACATGTATTATACCGTGTCGGCGAACGTGCGGCCGTGGGACCGGTCGGCGCTCGACCAGGTGGCCGAAGTGCTGCGCTCGACGATGACGGAGGAGCCGTCGCTCAAGCTGCTCGTGCTGTGCGGCTACTATGACCTCGCCACGCCGTTCAACGGGATCGAGGAGACGGTGTCGCACATGCAGCTCGATCCGTCCATCCGGAAGAACGTCAGCTTCGAGTACTACGAGGCCGGGCACATGGTGTACATCGATCGCAAGGCGCACGACAAGCTGCACCACGACGTGGACGCCTTCATCCAGTCCAGTTACGGGACCACACCCGTCGCCGACGGGAATTGATCGCCGCGCGGTCGGCGTCCGGCGCGAGCCGGAACTGACGCTCGGCGTTCAACAATCCCGCTCATCGACTCACGAACGAGTCGATGAGCGGGATTCGCGTTTTGTGCGTGCTCGTCGGCTCGCTCACGCCGCGCGCATGACGTCCTGCAGCGTCTGGAGCAGCGTCTTCGCGGTGAACGGCTTCGACAGGAAGCCCGCGACGCGTGACTGCTGGGCGAGAATGTGAGGGTCATCCGTGTACCCCGACATCAGGACGACCCGAAGCTCGGGCGATCGCTCGACGGCCCGCGCTGCGAGCTCGACACCGCCGAGCTCGGGCATCACGACGTCGGAGAGGAGCACGTCCACGCGCGCATTGCTGTCTTCGAGAACGCGGAGCGCATCCACGCCGTGGCGCGCGGTGAGCACGCGGTACCCTGCGCGCTCGAGGATGCGTCGGGCGATCGCGCGTACCGCCTCTTCGTCCTCGACGAGGAGCACGGTCCCCGTACCCTGCGATGGACTCGCATCGTGTTCCGGCACCGACACGCTCGACTCCGCCTCCGTGAAGGGGAGCGCGATGGTGAACGTCGTCCCCGATCCCTCGATCGATGACACGTCAATGGTCCCGCCGGATTGCTGGACGATGCCATGCACGGTTGCGAGGCCGAGCCCCGTTCCCTGGCCAGGCGGCTTCGTGGTGAAGAAGGGCTCGAACGCGCGAGCGGCGACTTCAGCCGACATCCCGATCCCCGTGTCGCTGACCACGAGCGTCGCCGAGGGCGAGGAATCTTCCGAACTCCGCGTGATGCCGGTCTCGATGGTCAGCGTGCCGCCGCCGGGCATCGCATCGCGCGCGTTGACGGCGAGGTTCATGAGCACCTGCTCGATCTGCGTCCGATCGGCGAACACGCACACCGGCGACGATGCGGGGAGCGTGACGAGATGGACGGCGGAGCCGAGCAGCGGTCGCAGCATGGCGGACAGCTCGACGACCACGCGGTTGAGATCGATCACGGATGGCTGCAACACCTGCCGGCGACTGAAGGCGAGGAGCTGTCGCGTGAGACTCGCCGCGCGGCGCGTGCCCTTGAGGATCTCCGCCACGTCGGCCTGGTGCACGTCGTCGGGTGCGAGACTCTCGCGCAGGAGCTCGCCAAAGCCATTGATCGCCGCGAGAATGTTGTTGAAGTCGTGCGCGATGCCGCCGGCGAGCTGTCCGACCGCTTCCATGCGCTGCGCCTGACGCAGCTGCGCCTCCAGCGCGCGCTGCGACGTGAGGTCGCGCGCGATGCCGAAGACGCCGACCACCTTCCCGCCGACGATCGTGGGGATATTCGTGACATCGAGCTCGACGCGGCGACCGCTCTTGTGACGGATCGCGACGTCGAAGCGCTGCGCGATGCCGGCCAGTGCGGCGTTGAAGTGCTCGGTTGCAGCTGCCGTGTGCTCGGGGAGGACGAGCGGTGCGAAGGGCGCGCCCGTCAGCTCGGCGCGCGCATAGCCGGAAATGGTCTCGCACGCTGGATTGGCGGTGCGGAGGCACCCGTTCACGTCGATCGAGAAGACCGCATCCGGGTGATGATCGAAGAGCGAGCGGTAGCGCTGCTCGCTCTCCTCGAGCTGCTGTGACGTGCGGCGGAGCTCGGTCACATCGGTGACGAGTCCATCGGAGGTGACGCTACCGTCCGGCAGTCGCTGATCGCGCGCCGCGACCTGGACGTACCGCTCCTCGCCCGATGGGAGCACGACGCGTCCCTCCCACAGGAAGGGCTCGAGCGTCACGGCCCGGGCACGCGCCATCTCGTAGAACTCGGCACGATCATCGGGGTGGATCAGGTCGAGCATCACCGCGGGATCGCGCAGCACGTCCTCTGGTGCGATCCCGAACAACGTGCGCGCACCCTCACTCACGTACGTGTATCCCTTCGTGCCGTCCGCGCGATAGACGAACTGGTAGACGATCCCCGGGATGTCGGTGAGAACCTGGTTGCGCACAGTCGAAGCGAGGGCGGGAGGGAGGCCGGAGAGAAAACGACGCGGGCTGTGCAGTCGAGACGCACAGATGCGACGCAGCTGGCGTTGGGGGGGAAGGATACGACGGAACGAGCCGTCGAAGCAATGTTTTCCGGAATTGGCGCGACCAGCGCGGCTCTCGCGCGCCTCGATTCGCCATTGTCACCCCTACGCGTTATTCTCGTCTTCGCGGTACACCCCTCGTCCCGGAGACCCCGATGCGTGTTGTCTGGCTGACGTTGGTAGCGACGCTGCTCACACTCCCCGCAGTCCCACCCCGGAGTACAATCGACGCGGTGCAACGGTGACGGAGGCACGAACGACCGGGCGTGATGCATCGTACGGCACGCTCCACCCTTCCGCACACTTCCCAGATCACCGCTCCGCAATCTTCCACGCCCTCCGCGCCGCGACCGACGCGCATCCCACCGACCGGAAGCGCCTGATCGGGCCGGACGTGAACTACGGACGCGAGCTCCTCATCGCGCTCGCGCGCACGACCGGCGGATGGGTGGGGTGGGAAGCGACGAACCTCCGCGGCATCGCCGAGGATGTGGCCTTCGTCGCGTTGGCCGAGCGCGGGCTCCGCGCGGGGAGCGACATCGAGATCGGGTCGCTCGTGAATCGCGCGCTGGATCGCGCCATCGACGCGAAGCGCGTGAGCCCGAAATTCGACACGCTCGCGCGGAGCCTGGGCTTCCGTCGAGCGCTGCTCGATGCGCTGCTCGAGCTGCGAATTGCCGGCGTGACCGCTGACGATGTGCGACGGAGCACCGCGCCCGAGTCGCCGACACACGATCTCGCGTCGGTGCTCGACGAATACGAGCAGCTGCTCGCGCGGAGCGGGCTCGCCGATGTCGCGGCGATCTTTCGGACGAGCATCGAACGCTTCGAGTACGAAGCGGCGTACGTGCTCGACGGGCGCATCTTCCTCACGCCATCGCTCAGCGTGCGCGGTCTTCCGGGCCGGCTCGTCGAGCGGCTGATCGCGCACGGTGCCCAGCTGCTCGGCGTCGAGCCCGTGATCGGCGACGAGATGCCGGCGCACTGGGTCGCGGGTCGTGCACGTGATGCGATGCCCGAGGCGACAGACGACCGACGCGTCGAGTCGCGGCGCTCGACGCTGGCGTGGCTCTCCGCGTTCGATCTCCCGAGCACCGACGATCCTCGCCTCGATCCCGACTGCGCGCACGTCGATCTCTTCGCCGCGGCGTCGCCGTCGCACGAGCTGCGCGAGGTGTGTCGCCGCATCGTGATGAACGGCCATCGGTGGGACGAGGTCGAGATCGTCACGACCGACGTCGACACGTACGGCATCGCGCTCGATGCGCTGTGCCAGCAGCTCGGCATCGGCGCGACGATGCTTCACGGCGTGCCGCTTGCGCGCACGCGGCTCGGGCGCGCACTCGATCGGTGGCTCGCGTGGCTCGGAGATGGACTGCCCGCCGATGTGCTGCGCCAGGCGCTCGAGGCGGGCGAGCTGACTGCGCCAGGCTCCGACATCGTGCCGACCGCGCTCGCGCGCGAGCTGCGGGCGGAGCAGATCGGGTGGGGGCGCGCACGCTACGACGCGGCGCTCGCCAGGCTCCTGTCGACTGCGGGCGCCGACACGCTGGTGCGCAGGGAAGACGAATCGGACGACGAGCTCGCGGCGCGCGTCGCCGCACGCCGCCGCTCACGTGCTGCACTCGCCGAGCTCCTCGGCGCGCTGCTCGCGTGCACGCCGCCGGTTCCGGAGCGGGGTGAGGACCGGACGGTACGCACCTCGTGCGCCGCGCTCGCGCGCGCGACACTCGGCTGGCTCGCGCTCGTGCCGCTGCACGGGATGCCCGAACAGCAGACGGCGCTCCGCCTGCAGACGCGCCTCGAGGAACTGTCGGATGTCGACGACGAGGATGTCGGCTTCGCGAGTGCGCTCGCCGCGCTTCGCGATGCACTGAGCGATCTGCGTGCGTGGCCGCTCGTCACGGCGGACCGCAAGCCGTGGAGCGCGGCGGGCGGGATGCTCCACCTGACTGACATCGCGCACGCGGGAGCGACGGCACGGCGGCGCATCTTCGTTGTCGGCCTCGATGCCGATCGCGCGGGCGGCGTGGGGCGCCAGGATCCGCTCCTCCCCGATACTGTTCGCCGCGCAATCGGCGACACGATGCAGATCCCTGGCACCCTCGCCACCTCCGCGGAGCGGCGCGAGGAGGCGGCGTACGCGCTCACGGCAGCACTCGCTTCGCTGCGCGGACACGTGACGCTCTCGTACGCGACCAGCGGGTCCGTGGATGGGCGCGAGAGCGGACCGTCCGCCGTGCTGCTGCAGTCCTGGCGACTCGTGCATGGCGATCGTACGCTCTCGTACGAATCGCTGCGCGACGCATTGCGTCCACCCGTCGGCGCGGTGCCGGCACGGCGCGAGAGCGGCGCGCTCGCCACACAGCTGCTCGACAATCGCGACGTCTGGCTCGACGCGATCGCCGATGGCGCGCTGCTGCTCGATGGCGATCCGCTCGTCCGCGCGGCATTCACTGGACTCGACGCGGGGTTGCGCGCGATGGCACTCGCCTCCGGAAGTGAGCTGACGGCATACCACGGTCTCGTGCACCGCGCGGCCGGTGTGCTCGACCCGACGGCGCCACCCGGTACGGAGCTCTCCCCTTCGTCGCTCGAGAAGCTCGCGGCCTGTCCGCTCGCCTGGTTCTATCGGTATGGACTCAAGCTCTACCTGCCCGACGACCCGGACTACGACGCCGAGCGATGGCTCGATACGCTGGACCGCGGCACGCTGCTGCACGAGGTGTTCGAGGCCTTCACGCGCGCGTATCAGGGGCGGCAACGGGAGATCGAGGAGGACGCAGCGCGCATCCATCTCCTCACCATCGTAGCTGGCGCGATCGCGCGGTGGCGGGAGAAGGTGCCACCGCCCGGGGAGACGGTGTTCGAGCGCGAGGCGGAGGAGATCCGGCGGGCGGCGCTGGCGTTCCTGCAGATGGAGCGCGACGTGCTCGCGCGCGGGGATCGCGGGCAGTGGGCGTACTTCGAGTATGCGTTCGGGCGCGACGAGCCGCCCGGCCGGTATACGCTGCCCGATGGTAGCACCCTGCGACTAATGGGACGTACCGATCGCATCGACGAGATGCCGGAGCGATCGCTCCGCGTGGTCGACTACAAGACGGGGAGGGCGACGCCCTACCGGAAGAATGCCAGGGGCGCCGCATTCAACGGCGGGCGCCAGCTCCAGCCGGCGCTCTATGCGGCCGCAGTCGGCGAGCTGCTCGGCGCGCCCGTGTGCAGCGTCGAGTATCGGTTCCCGACGGAGCGCGGCGAGAACGAGATCGTCGCCTACGACGCGCAGGAGCTCGAGGGCGCGCGCCACATCGTCGGCGAGTTGATGCGGTACGTGCGCCACGGGGCGTTCATCCCGACGACGGACAGCCACGATTGTGCGTACTGCGACCATCAGGCGATCTGTCGCGTGCGGCACGGTGACTTCTACGCGATCGAATCGCCACGCGCGCGGTGGGCCGAGGAGCACGCGGCATCGCTCCAGGTCTACGAGTCGATGCTTCAACGGCGCGGTGATGGAAGCGGCGACGGAGGTGCGGCATGACGCTCGACCAACATCTCGAGCGCGCGGCGTCCTACACCGCGCCCGACAGCGATGAGGCGGCGCGCGAGCGGATCGTCACGCACCTCGACACCAACATGCTGGTGGAGGCTGGTGCGGGGTCGGGGAAGACGACGTCGCTTGTCGGCCGCATGGTGGCACTCGTCGCGCGGGGCACGCCGGTGGAGCAGATCGCCGCGGTGACGTTCACGCGGAAGGCGGCGAACGAGCTACGCGAACGGTTCCAGCTCGAGCTCGAGAAGCGGGTGCGCGAGGAGCCGGTGGGGAGCGAGCTCGCC
>DASSNR010000120.1:0-5611 GCA_035687925.1 Gemmatimonadaceae bacterium
CCCGGCCAGCGTCGCGCTGGCCGGGTCGAACGGTCCCGTATTCAGTTGAGCACGCGTCGCGTCTCAATGAGACGGACCGCACTGACGTTCATAGACGGTTGTCCTTCCAAGAGCCGGCGGGGTTAGCTGACGGGCTGGGAGTCGGAAGTCTCCTCCGGCGTTCGGCCGGTACGCCCCAGGGCGCATTCGCGCCCGGTTGGATCCCCCGCCGCACGGCGTCACGGCCGCGCGTTAGGCATTGCAACTACGCAGATGAACACTAGGCGCGATCCCGATCGGGATCAAGGCACCGGCCCACGCATGCGACGCGATGCACCGCGCCCCGGCTCACCGGCGTTGGCAGGTCGGACAGAAATAGGTGGAGCGCCCACCCTGCACGATGCGCGCGATCGGCGTGCCGCACCGCCGGCACGGTTTCCCCTCGCGATCGTACACGCGCCAGCGCGCTCCAGCATCACGCTCCGTGTAGCGCGCCGCCGGCGCACGGCGCAGCACGTCGCGGATGGCGCGCACG
Source organism: Gemmatimonadaceae bacterium (assembly GCA_035687925.1). Lineage (GTDB taxonomy): Bacteria > Gemmatimonadota > Gemmatimonadetes > Gemmatimonadales > Gemmatimonadaceae > DASSNR01. Next base: position 515 of record DASSNR010000120.1, read on the forward strand.
AGTCTGTCGCGTCGTTCAGGCCCGAGTCGTGCCGCGATGGCTCGAGGACTGATGCGCGCGAGCCAGAGCGCTTCGGCCGCGTAGATGTTGCCAAGCCCTGCCACCACGCGTTGATCCAGCAACGACAGCTTGATCGCGCCGCGCCGGCGCTCGAGCGCATGGCGCAACCACTCGGACGTGAAGGCGGTGCTGAAGGGCTCCGGACCCAGCGGTGGCAGCGGGACTTCACCAGAGAAATGCACCGTGAGCGTCGCCAGCGCGCGGGAGTCGACCAGCGACACACGCGTGCCGTCCGAGAACTCGAGGACGGCGCGGGTGAAGCGCTCGTCCGGATCGTGCGCGTGTCCGATCATCCAATCACCGGTCATGCGAAAGTGCGCGTGCAGGACCATGCCGTTGTCCAGATGGAGCAGCTGATGCTTGCCGCGTCGCTCGACGCGTTCGATGGTCCGGCCACGGAGCTGGGCGAGTCGCTCCAGCGGAAGACGACGCGCAAGCGATGGGTGCAGCACGCGCAGCGCCACGATGGTCTTTCCGCGCACCGCGCGCTCCAGCACGCGTGCGGCACGCTCTACCTCGGGCAGTTCCGGCATTTCCCCCTGGCTCCGTTGACACGTTCGACGTTCCCGTCCACACTTCCGGCGTGGATACCATGAGTCGCACACCGGTGGCCGCGCCCGCGCTGCGCCTGGCGCGGGCACCAGCCGTGCGCAACACGCTGCTGGTCATCCTTGCGCTCAACACCGTCGTCGTGATCGTGAAGGCCGTGGTGGGATTCCGCGCGCATTCACTCTCGGTGTTGGGTGCCGCCTTGGACTCCAGCCTCGACGTTCTGACCAACGGCGTGGGGATGCTCCTGGTTCGCGTTGCGGCACGTGCGCCCGATGAAGAACACCCGTACGGGCACGAGAAGTTCGAGACATTGGGCGCGCTGGCGATCGTCGGCTTCCTGTCCATCTCGTGCTTCGAGCTGCTGCGCAAGGGCGTCACCACACTGCACCGAGGCAGGACGCCGGTCACGCCGGGACTCACGGAGCTGCTGCTCATCGCAGCGACGATGGCGATCAATCTGTTTGCCGCGTGGTACGAGCGGCGCCGCGGCGAGCGCTTCCACAGCCCATTCCTCCTCGCCGATGCCGCGCACATGCGCAGCGATCTCTACATCACGGGGGCCGCACTCGTCTCACTCCTCTTCGCGCGTGCGGGATACCATCTCATCGATCCGGTGCTGGCGATCGTCGTTGCGCTCGTGATCGCCTGGAACGGATACGAGATCGTGCGCGGGACGGTCCCCGTGCTCGTGGACCAGCGCGCCGTGGATGCGGCGGTGGTGCGCCGGATCATCGCATCGGTGCCGAGGATCACCGACGTGCGCGCGATCCGCTCGCGAGCGAGCGCATCGGGGATGCTGTTCGCGGAGGTGACGATCGGCGTGGATGCGGAAACGAGCGTCGCGCAGGCGCACGACATCGCGGATGCGGTGGAGGCTGCCATCGATCGCGAGCTCGGGCCCGCCGAAGTCATCGTGCACATCGAGCCGACGTGATGATGGTCGGCACCGGCCCTTGCGTGCGCGCTCGAAGCGTCTAGCTTTGCTCAGCCGCATTCTCCCACTCCGCTGACATGTCCCATCGCCCACGCTCCCTGCAGCACGAGTACGAGCTGTACGTCGAACGGGAAATCGAGGAGTACAAAGAGTCATTGCCCCGGCACGTACTTCTGAGCCTCGGCGATGAGGCCGTCAAGTCGCTCGCCGCGCAACAGCAGCTCGCACTCACCGAAATTCTCCTGTGCGCCGAAGTGGATCGCATCGTCCGCGATCGGCTGCGTCTCCCATCGTACAGCACGTGGCGTCGGCGCCGGTTGAAGGCGATCAAGGAGTTCTCGCGACCCGAGCGGTGGGGGTTGCACCCGGACAGTGCACTCGCGCGCACGGCATCGGCGGCGAGCGAGAGCGGAGGACACGTGCTGCTCGCCGGCACGCACGCGGAAGGTCCAGCGCTGTACCTCGCCGCGAATGGCTGCGCGGTCACCGCGATCGAGTCGACTGAAGATGTGCTCGAGCGCGTTCTCGATGCCGCCACACAGGTCGGACTCACCGGCCAGATCCGCGGGCTCGTCGCCGACCTCGGCAGCTGGGCGCCGGACACGCCGCTGACGGCGGTCGTCTGTGCGGCCGCCGCGCTCGCGACGCTCTCGCCTGCGGAGCGCGCACGAGCGATCGCGCTCCTGCAGAACGCGACAGCAGCAGGCGGCGTGCACGTCATGGAGACCGGCGCCGACGGCGTACAGCTCGTATCGATCGAGGAGCTGCAGCAGAGTTACGATGGCTGGCAGATCTCGGTCGAGCGCGGCAGCACCAGCATGCAGACCTTTCTCGCGCGCAAGGCGGTCGCATAACGATTCGACACAGCCGACGCGGCTCGACGTGTCAGTCTGCAACGGCCGGCGGGCAATTCGCTCCCCGGTCGATTTTTTATCTCGTGATTTGTAAAGCACTTAGCGATGCGGGTACACGTGGCATGGCTGGTGCCTTTGCACCGCCCGTCCCGCCATTCCGCAGGACCGAATCAGAGGAATGTTCATGAGCTTGAGTAGTTCAGCGCGTGTAAAAGAGGAACCGATCGGGATCGTCATCTCGCGCGGCAAACGCGACGAGCCGCCTCCCGTGTACTGGGCATATGTATGGGGTCCCGCTCCCGAAGGTGAAGTGACGCCATCGGAATCGAAGGCCGCATAGGACGCACGCGCAAATACCACAATGATGCGCCGGTGGGCTCTGACCCACCGGCGCATCGTGCATCCTGGCTACCGATGTGCCCCGATCCGGTATGACGCTTGCCCATTCACCGCGATGTGCAGGAGTCATTCGAAGCATGGGAGGGAGAACGCCGCGCGCTGCTCGGGCGACGCATCTCCGAGCTGGGGCTCTCGCTACATGGGACGCTGGTGGAGCGCCTGGTGCAGCAGCTCTACGCCGAGCTCGACGCGAGAGCGCTCGCCTTTCATCCGCCGGTGTATCTCAGCGATCAATGGGGGTGTCCGGCGGAGACGCCGATCATCGGCGTGCCGTTCTACCTGGCGGACGCGAAGCTGGGGCGGATCGAAGAGGAGGAAGCCGTCGAGCTCGAGGGTGAGCTCGACGTGATGCGCTACCTGCGCCACGAAGCCGGACACGCCTTCAACTATGCGTACCGTCTCTTCGATCGCGCCGATTGGCGACGCATATTCGGGCCATACTCGCGTCCGTACCGCGAGCGATACGCGGTCGATCCCTTCTCGCGCGACTACGTGCGACACATCCTCGGCTGGTACGCTCAGAAGCATCCCGACGAAGACTTCGCGGAGACGTTCGCCGTGTGGCTCACCCCTGGGCTGGATTGGCGGCGCGAGTACGCGGGATGGCCGGCGCTCGAGAAGCTCGAGTACGTGGACCGGGTGATGAGGGAAGTCGGCGACACGGCGCCACGCGTCGGTCCGCCGACCGCCGACGATCTGCCGGTGGAGGCGATGCACTACACCGTGGCGGATCACTACGCGATGACGCGCGAGCCGCTGCCGGTCGACGACGTGCGCTACTTCGACGGAGATCTCCGCACGATCTTCGCGACCGTGCATGATGCGCCAGGGGGCGAGGACGCGGCGGTGTTTCTGCGCCGCCACCGGCGCGAGATCGTGCGCCGCATCGCGTACTGGACCGGTGAGAGCACGAGCTCGGTGCGCGCGTTCATCGATGCGCTCGCCGAACGCGCCGAGGCGCTCGCGCTTCGCGTGCGAGGGCTCGAAGCCTCGACGTTGATCGAGCTCACGGCGTTCGGGACGGCTGTGATGATGAACTTCCGGTACTCGCGCGCACGCGGGACGAGGGAGGAGGAATGAGGATCGTGCTGTTGCACACGAGCGATGCGGTCGGTCCACCCGAAGATCCGGTGCTCGCACAGCTCACGCAGGCACTCACGCAGGCAGGGAACGAGGTGACGCGGCTGGTGGTCGACGAGCGCGTCGAGCCGGTAGTGGATGCGCTGCGTGCGGACGAACCGGAGCTCGTGTTCAATCTCGCCGAGTCGTTCCGTGGCAAGAGCGCACTCGAGTCGAACGTCGCCGCACTGCTCAATCTGCTCGATCTCCGGTACACCGGCTCGAGTCCCGCGGGACTCCTGCTCGCCGGCGACAAGTCGCTCACGAAGCAGGTGCTCGCATTTCACGGGATCCGGACGCCGAAGTTCGCCACGGTCTTTCGCGGCGCGGTGGATTGGGCGGGCGACATCAGCTTCCCGCTCATCGTGAAGCCGCCGCAGGAGGATGCCTCGCTCGGTGTGACATCACGATCGGTCGTGAACGACGTGAAGCAGCTGCTCGAGCAGATGAACACGATGCAGCGTGAATTCCATCAGCCGGTGCTCGTCGAGGAGTACGTGGAGGGTCGCGAGTTCTACGTCGGCATCCTCGGCAACGCCGAGCCCGCGGCGCTTCCGATCATGGAGCTCGACTTCTCGGGCTTCCCCGCCGATCGGCCGCGGATCGCGAGCTGGCAAGCGAAGTGGGGGACGGACGGCGCAGGTGCCGGCGCCGAGTATGCGGGCACGCACTCGATCTTTCCATCCGACCTCGATCCCGATCTTGCGACGCGGATGCAAGCGGTCGGGATCAAGGCGTTCCAGGCGCTGCGACTCCGTGACTACGCGCGCATCGACCTCCGTGTCGATGCCGCGGATCAGATCTACGTCATCGAAGTGAACCCCAACTGCTACCTCGAGCGCGAGGGCGAATTTGCGCGCGCGGCCGCGGAGAGCGGATTGGAGTACGACACGCTCGTCGCGCGTATCGTGGAGCTGGCGATGGCGCGGTACGCCCGCTAGTGGCCGCGGATGCGACGAGGAGGAACCGCGGAGGGCCGCGGATACGACAACAGCAACGGCAACTGCAGCCGCGGATGAACGCGGACAAAACGCGGAGCGATCGCGACCACGGAAAGGCTCGGGACTCGAGGACCGAGCAGAATTTTTGGGGGGATGAGGCGAGACTCGGCGCGCCAGGGCGAGCCGTCTCACACGTGAGAGCCCAGCGCGGGCTCGGGATGACGCGCCGGCGCTCGCG
>DASSNR010000129.1:0-9673 GCA_035687925.1 Gemmatimonadaceae bacterium
AAGCCGTGGATGTTTGCGTTGCGCGCCGGCGTGCTCTCGGCGCGCGCGAGCAGGCTGGGGTTGGTCTCCTTCACCATCTGCTCGCACCAGTCGACGAACACCAGATTGTCCTGGAAGATCGTGTGGTCGAACATGTACTCGGCGGCCTCGCCGAGGTTCATGATCCACTCGGCGAGGTTGGGCGGCCGGATGCCGTACGCCATGTTCTGCGCGTAGATCGAACACGTCGTGTGGTTGTCGCCGCAGATGCCGCAGATGCGGCTCGTGATGAAGCCGGCATCGCGCGGGTCCTTCCCCTTCATGAACACGCTGTAGCCGCGGAAGATCGACGACGTGCTGTGGCACTCCACGACCTCGCGATTGTCAAAGTCGATCTTGGTGTAGATGCCGAGATTGCCGATGATGCGCGTGATGGGATCCCAGTGCATCTCGACCAGGTTGCGCTTCGTGGGCTCCACGTGCTCGCGTGTGGTTCGCGTAGCCATCGCGATCTCCTCCTCTACCGTTGACGTGGGTAACGCGGCGCGTAGCCGGTCGTGAGTGCGGGCTCGCGGCGGCGCCACTTCGGCTCCTCGTTGAGCGTGTGATTCGTGATCTCACGAAGGCGCCGGATCACTGTCCCGTAGATCGTCACCGTTCCAGCGGACACCGTTCCGCCCGGCGGCTCATCCATGAAGGGCATGAACTTGTCGGGGAAGCCGGGCATCGTGCACCCGATGCAGATGCCGCCGACGTTCGGGCAGCCGCCGATGCCGGACATCCATCCGCGCTTGGGCACGTTGCAGTTCACCACCGGACCCCAGCAGCCCGTTTTCACGAGGCACTTCGGCGAGTTGTAGTCGAGCGCGAAGTCGCCCTGCTCGTAGTAGCCCGCGCGGTCGCACCCCTCGTGCACCGTCTTGCCGAAGAGCCACGTGGGACGCAGCTCGTTGTCGAGCGGGATCGTCGGTGCGAGACCGGCCGCCTGGTACAGCAGCCAGGTCAGCGTCTCCATGAAGTTGTCCGGCTGAACGGGACATCCGGGGACGTTCACGATCGGCAGTCCGCCAGCGGATCGAAAGTCCTTGCCGAGGTAGTCGGTGAGTCCCATGCATCCGGTGGGATTCCCCGCCATCGCATGGATGCCGCCGTAGGTCGCGCAGGTGCCGCACGCCAATACCGCCCAGGCCTTGGGCGCCAGCTCGTCGATCCACTCGTTGAGCGTCTTTGGCTGGCCGGTGTCGGGATGGTTTCCCATCGACGTGAAGTAGCCGTCGCCGTTGATCTCTTCGTTGGGGATCGAGCCCTCGACCACGAAGATGAAGGGCGCGTCGAGCTCGCCGCGGCTCGCCTGCCAGAACGGTTCCATGAAATCGCCCTGGCCACCGCCGAGCGAGAAGGCGAGCACCTTGTTGTGCAGATGCACTTTCGGGAGACCGGGGATCAAACCGAGCACGACGTCCTCGATGCTCGGCTGCATGGCGGCCGTTATCGACACGGTGTCGCCGTCGCAGCTCATCCCCTCCGATGTCCACAAGATGTGGACTTCATCGAACCCGCCGTTCGCGTTGACGCCCATCGGCTACCTCCTCTACTGTCGCGGGGCGCGGTCGTCTGCTCACCCGCGGTTCATCATCACCGGCATCGCTTCCGGCTCGATCGTCGGCGCGGCGTCTGGCTCCGGCGTCTCGACGTCGAGCCACTCCACGGACAGCTCCTCGCCGCGAATCACCGTCACGTCGAGGCCGCCGCACGCCGCGCAGTGCAGCGGAAATTCGTGCAATCGGCTCTCGGCGCTGCAGCGGCGGCACACCCCGACGGCCGGCACCTCCTCGATCTCCAGTGTCGCGCCGTCGGCCGGTGTCCCGTGCGACACCAGCTCGAAGCTGAAGCGCAACGCGGACGGCACGACCTGACGTAGATGACCGATCGCCACGCCCACGCCGACGATCGGACGCCCACGCGCCTGGTCGAGCGCGATCTCCAACACGGCGCTGGCGATCGACATCTCGTGCATCAGCAGATCCTCGGCAGCGGGTCGCCGACCAGGAGATCCATCACTCGCCGCCCGCCGAAGGCGGTGTGCACGAGCACCATGCCCGGCGGCTCCTCGCGCACCTCGCCGATCTCCGCGGCGTCCTCGCACCCCCGCACGGCGCGCAAGGCTGAGAGTGCGCGCTCCGCGGCGTCCGGCGCGACGACGGCGACGAGCTTCCCCTCGTTGGCGACGTACATGGGATCGATACCGAGCAGCTCGCACGCGCCGGAGACCGCCGGATGTACGGGCACGCGCGCCTCGTGCACGATCATGGCGACGTTGGAGCTGCGCGCGAGCTCGTTGAGCACCGAGGCCACGCCGCCGCGCGTCGCATCGCGCATGCAGCGGAGCGACGAGCCGGCAGCATCGAGCAGCGCATCGACGGCGGGCCAGAGCGAGCGGGTGTCGGACTCGATCGTCGCATCCAGATCGAACTCGCCGCGCGCGAGCATGATCGCGACACCGTGATCGCCGATGCGCCCGGAGACAAGCACGCGGTCGCCCGGACGAATCGATGCCGGCGAGAGCTGCGCACGCGGATCGATGCGACCGAGTCCAGTCGTGCAGATGTACATGCCGTCGGCGTGGCCGCGCTCGACCACCTTCGTGTCGCCGGCGATGATCTCCACGCCCGCCGCCTTCGCCGCGCGCGCGATCGCATCGACCTCGGCACGCAGCGTGTCGGAGGACAGCCCTTCCTCGAGCACGAGCGAGAGCGTGAGTGCCGCGGGGCGCGCGCCCGCCACCGCGAGATCGTTCACGGTACCGTTCACCGCGAGCTCGCCGATCGAGCCGCCGGGAAATCGGAGCGGTCGCACGACGAAGCTGTCCGTCGTGAGCGCGAGTCCGAGACCATCCAACTGGATGCGTCCCGCATCGTCCTGCAGCGCCAGCGACGCCGAGGCGAAGGCCGGGACGAAGAGTCCGCCGATGAGCGATGCCGTCGCGCGACCGCCAGCGCCGTGCGCCATCGTGATCTGCTCGTCGCGAAAGCGCGGCGGCATGTTGCGCACGCGCTCGATCTTCTCGAGGGCTTCGCGCTCGCGCGCATCGACGGACGGCGTCATACCGCCTCCCGCTCGCGCGTGATACGACCGAAGTTGTAGTACGCGGCGCACGCCCCTTCAGCGGACACCATGCACGTACCGATGGGATGCTCCGGCGTGCACGCCGTGCCGAACACCTTGCACTCCCACGGCTTGATCACGCCCTTGAGCACTTCGCCGCACTGACATGCCTTGGGGTCGGCGATGCGCACGCCCGGCACCGTGTAGCGCAGCTCGGCGTCGAAGTCGCGGTATGCGTCGGAGAGCTTGAGCCCGCTCTGCGAGATGAAGCCGAGCCCTCGCCACTCGAAGTGCGGCCGCAGCTCGAAGACCTCGGAGAGGACGCGGAACGCCTGCGGATTCCCGTCGTACGGCACCACGCGCGTGTACTGGTTCTCGACCTCGCACCGTCCGTCGGAGAGTTGACGCAGGATCATGTACACCGAGTAGAGCATGTCGAGTGGCTCGAAGCCGGAGATGACGACGGGCTTGCCGTACTCGGCGGGGATGAACTCGAACGGCCGCGCGCCGACGATTGTGCAGACATGTCCGGGGCCGATGAAGCCGTCGAGGCGGAGATCGGGGGACTCGAGCAGCGCGCGCAGCGGCGGGATGATGGTGACGTGGTTGCAGAAGCAGAAGAAGTTGCGGATCCCCTCGGCTCGAGCACGCATGAGCGTGAGCGCAGTCGATGGCGCCGTGGTCTCAAACCCGACGGCGAAGAACACCACCTCGCGATCGGGCGACTGCTTGGCGATGCGCAGCGCGTCGAGTGGCGAGTAGACCATGCGCACATCCGCGCCCTCGGCCTTCGCCTCGAGCAGTGTGCCGGAGGAGCCGGGCACGCGCATCATGTCACCGAAACAGGTGAAGATGACGTTCGGCGTGCGCGCCACGGCGATCGCATCATCGATGCGCCCCATCGGGATCACGCACACCGGGCAGCCCGGGCCGTGCACGAGCTCCACGTTCGGCGGGAGCAGGTCGCTCACGCCGTAGCGATAGATGGTGTGCGTATGGCCGCCGCACACTTCCATGATCTTGTAGTGATGAGTCGGATCGACGAGGGCGCCAATCTGTTGGGAGACGGAGCGGCCGAGCTCGGCGTTCCGGAACTCATCGACGAACTTCATGCGGCGTCTCCAGCGTTGGTGTGCAGGCGCAGCAGCGCCGTACCGGCGTGGACGAGCAGCAGGTCGCCGATGGCGACAGGGGCGACGAGACCGATCAGGACATCGCTCCGGCTCCCCTCCGCATCCTCGCACGTTGCGATGTCGTCATCCGCGTGCGCATCCACCACGCGCATCGGGATGCCCTCGTCCGAACACGTGATGCAGCCGGCTTCGCGACGACACTGGGGCGCAACTGCCTCGCGCTCCGTCATGCGATCTCACTCGCGCGCAGCTCCGCGAGCTCCTGGTCGTAGGCCGTGCCCATGTGTTCGAGGAGGCGGAGGGTCGCGGTCGCTTCGCCTTCATCGACCTTGGAGATCGCGAAGCCGACGTGAATGAGGACCCAATCGCCGGGGGCGATCACGACGTGTTCGCTGTCGAGGAGACCGACGTTCACCGTGCGGTGCACACCGGCGACGTTGACCTTCGCGAGGTGGTTCCGGGCATCGACGATGTCGACGACCTGACCCGGGATAGCGAGGCACATGACACGGTCCTGATGATCTCGAGTCACGCCTCGTGCAAGATCGCTGCCCTTTGCCTGAGCGGACGTCAGACTAGTTGTCTGGTCGCGAGTTCGCGTGTGTGGGCAGGCTCCGGCGCGTGTGGACGGGTCTGTGCGCGTCTACGTGCGTCTCCTCGTGTCTGCGTGTGGCGCCGGGTGCCGGTGTCTCGGAATGCCGGTGTCCCAGAATGCCGGTGTCCCAGAATTAGGCAGACCGGCCTAACGCCACCACCGCCTGCCCGTACGACACCCCGCCATCGTTCGGCGGCAGCCGCTCCGGAACCAGCACGCCAAAACCATCCGCCATCAGGGCTCGCGCCGTCCGCTCGAGCAACAGCACGTTCTGGAACACCCCGCCGGAGAGCACAACCGTACGCACCCCGCTCCGCTCGGCGATCGCGCGGCACGCGTCGACAGCGGCACGCGAGACGCCCATATGGACGCACGCCGCGACCTCGGCAACGGGACGCCCGTTCGCAACATCGTCCTCGACACCGCGCACCAGCGGCCGCGCATCCAGCACGAGCGCGTCTCCATCGCGCACCACCGGCATATCGTACCAGTCCTCGACGCGACCGTCCGCCGCCATCTCCAGCTCGATCGCCGCCTGCCCCTCGTACGAGACCCGCAGCCGCACGCCGCACAGTGCGGCCACGGCATCGAATAGGCGGCCGGCGCTCGTCGTCACGGGCGACGCGAGCCCAGTGCGCGCGAGATGCGCGACCGCTGCCCACTGTCGCTCATCGATGCGATCGCGAAGGCCGGATGGAATCGGAGGCGCACCATTGTGGACCGCTACGAGCCACGCACACGCCATCCGCCACGGCTCGCGAATCGCCGCTTCGCCTCCGGGCAGCCGCACCGGGTACAGATGGCCCGCGCGCTCGAACGTGGTCAGATCGCCAAGCAGCAGCTCGCCACCCCAGATCGTGCCATCGGTGCCATATCCGGTGCCGTCGAAGATGACACCGATCGCCGGCCCGCGTTCGCCGTGCTCGGCGAGACAGGCGGCAAGGTGCGCGTGGTGGTGCTGCACGCCGATCGGCTCGAGCTCGCGGCGATCGAGCGCGTACTTGGTCGAGAGGTACTCGGGGTGAAGGTCGTGCGCGACCACGTCGGGCGTGACTGCGAACAGCGCGCCCACGTGCGCGATCCCTTCCGTAAAGGATTGAAGCGTCTCGAGGTTCTCGAGATCGCCGATGTGATGACCGACGAAGGCCCGATCGCCGCGCACGAGGCAGAACGTGTTCTTGAGGTTGCCGCCACACGCGAGCACCGCGCGCTCCGCGTGCATCGGCACGCTCACGGGCGACGGGACGTAGCCGCGTGAGCGCCGAATCGAGAGCACGCGACGCGCGGTGCCGAGCGTCACGACGCGCATCACGGAGTCGTCCGTGCGCGTCTCGATCGGGCGGTCGTGCACGAGGAAGAGGTCCGCGATCGCCGCCAACCGCTCGAGCACGTCGGCATCGCGGAACGCGATCGGCTCGTCGGAGCGGTTGCCGCTCGTCATCACGAGCGTCGCGTCCGCGTCGCGCAGCAGCAGATGATGCAGGGGTGAATACGGGAGCATCACGCCCAGATCGCGATGTCCAGGCGCAACCGCGGGCGCGACGCGTGCACCGGCGCGGCGCCGCGCGAGCACGATGGGGCGTGCGCGGTCAGTGAGGAGTGCCTCCTCCGCGTCGTCCAGCTCGACGAGCGATCGAGCTGCGGCGAGATCGCGGACCATCACGGCGAATGGCTTCTCCTCGCGATGCTTGCGCGCGCGCAGGCGCGCCACGGCCTCCGCGTCGTCCGAGCGACATGCGAGATGGTACCCGCCCAACCCCTTCACCGCGACGATCGCCCCGGCGCGGATGGCCGCGGCTGCCGTGAGAATCGGATCGTGCGTGCCGTCGAGCGACACGAGGCTCCCGCTCGCATCGAGCAGTCGCACCGCGGGCCCACATGCGGGACATGCGTTGGGCTGCGCGTGGAAACGACGATCCGCTGGATCCTCGTACTCGGCGCGGCACCGCTCGCACATGGTGAAGCCGGCCATGGTCGTCAGCGGCCGATCGTACGGCACGCCGCGCACGATCGTGAACCGCGGACCGCAATCCGTACAATTGATGAACGGATAGCGAAAGCGCCGATCATGCGGATCGAACAGCTCGGCCAGACACGCATCGCACGTCGCCGTGTCGGGCGTGATCAGCGCGGAGAGGTCACCCGCGCTGTCGCTGCCGAGGATCGCAAACGTCGCGTCATCGTCGCGCGTCGCGCGCTGCGGGCACAGCTCATCCACCGCCACGCGCTCGATGGTCGCGAGCGCTGGCGCATCCATCGGGAGCCGTCTGAGGAATTCGGCGACTGCGCTGCTCGGCCCTTCCGCCTCGATGGTCACACCGCGGCCGTCGTTCCGCACGACGCCGCTCAGCCCGCACGCGCGGCCCAGGCGGTACACGTACGGCCGGAACCCGACCCCCTGCACCATCCCCCGCACGAACACGCGCACGCGTCGCCGGTCGGATGCATCCGCATTGCGTACTGCCGGCTGCACGGTGCTGGTGCGCTCAGGCGTCATCGCTCGCGCCGACGGGATCCGGCGTGGGCTCGGCACGGCGTGTCGCGAGCCGCGCCACCAGCCATGTGACAGCGAAGATCGCCACGATCGCGATGCCGAGCGTCTGCGCGGTCATGTGCGCGGCGAACGGCGCGATGCCCGAGCCGGGCGCGCCGATCCCTATCGCCAGTGCGGCGAGCTGCGCCGAGCCGATCAGCAGCGCAACTGCTACGGTCACGCCGGTGACAACGAGATTGTACGTGACGCGGCGCAGCGGCTCCGCCGTGGCCCAGCGATAGGCGCGCGCCATCAGCGCGCCGTCGATGGTGTCGACGAGCGACATCCCGGCGGCGAACGCCACGGGAAGGGTGAGCACGGCGCCGACCGGGAGCTCGCGCGAGGCCGCGAGCGCTGAGATGGCGAGCAGGGCAATCTCGGACGCCGTGTCGAAGCCGAGCCCGAAGAGCAGTCCCACGATGTACATGTGCCACGGCCGCGCGACCAATCGGAAGACACGGCCGAGCACGCGGCTGATGGGCCCGCCGATCGCGAGCTCCTGCGTGCCGACGGCGCCCTCCGATGGACCGCGTCGCACGCGGCGCCATGCACGCAGCGCATCCAGAAACACGAACAGATTCAGGATGGCGACGGCGTACAGGAAGAGTCCCGAGACGGCGGTTGCGAGCAGCCCGCCGATCGTCCGAACCGCCGGCAGCTCGCCGCGAACGGCGCGTGCACCCAGCGCCAGTGCGAGCGCCAGTGCGAACACGACGGTGGAGTGCCCGAGCGAGAAGAAGAAGCCGACGCCGTGCGCGCTGCGCCGCTCGCGAATCAGCGCCCGTGTGGTGCCATCGATAGCGGCGATGTGATCCGCATCGAATCCGTGTCGGAGCCCGAGGACGTATGCGAGGCCGGTAAGACCCGCGAGAAAGGGAAAGCGGGACGCGCCGAAGAGAAGGACACCGCCCCCGGCAAGAGCGTGGAGCAACGCAACGCCGGATGCGAACCAGAGCACGCGACACACCTCCGAGGGGGCGAACGTCCGTCGTACATACATCGTGCGTGTCCCTGGCACGCAGGCGCGACACGCCACTCAGCCTGGCGTGATCGGCTGGACTGTGTGAAAACGCCGGGCCGCAAGAATCGCGCGAGAGGTGTTGCAACGCGCTGAAGCCGCGGCGCAGTCGTACCTCGTGCGGCGGTCGACCGTCGTGATGCGCTGCGGATCGCGGTACGCACCGCGCCTCACGGGGCGTGCGCTGCTTACGTCTTTCGCGTCACGTCTTCCGTGCGACGAGCAGCATCTCCGACGAGCGTCGCGTGAGTGGCTTCGAGCTCCACCCATCGTACGCTTCCTCGACGATGAGTCCTTGCTTCGCCAGCAGCGCCGCGAGCCGCGACGCCGTGTACAGCCGAATGCGATGCTCACGCTCGCCGTGCGTGCGTGCGCCGCGCCACGTCGAGTAGATGGTCATCACACCCGAGAGCGGATCGATGCTCCGCTCCTGCGCGATGAGTGTGCCGTCGTCTGCCCGCCACCAGTCACGCGCGAGAAAGCGCGCCATGATCCCGTCGCGGCTCCCGCCATGCCAGATCAGCGTGCCGCCGGGCGCGAGCACGCGCGCGAACTCCGCGAGAACTCGGACATCGTCCGCTGGATCGAGAAAGAAGCCGAACGACGTGAAGAGGTTGAGCACGGCGTCGAAGTGGCCGCTCCAGCGCGCAGGCAGTTTCCGCATGTCGCCCTGCACGTAGCGCAGCGTGGGACCGGTCCCCCGCGCGCGCGCGACGTTCAGCAGATGCCGCGAGTAATCCAGTCCGCGCACATCGAAGCCGGCCTCGGCGAGCAGGTGCGCGTGCCGTCCCTGCCCGCACGGCACATCGAGGATTCGCGCACCGACCGGCAGGGCGAGTAGATCGATGAGTCGCGCGACCTCACGCCGGTCGCGCTCGAGGGAGAAGAGGGGCTGGTACTCGAGCAGATACTGCGCGTCGAAGTACGATTGCCACCACTCGGTGGGACGGCGGCTCAGAAGAACACCGGCTCGCGGTACGCCCCGAACACCTCTTCCATCGCGGCGCGAATCTCGTACAGCGTGCAGTACGCCCGTGCGGCATCGAGAATATACGGTACCAGATTCTCCGAGGTCCGAGCCGCGTCACGCAGCGCACTGAGCCGCCGCGTGCACAGGTCGTTGTCTCGCGTTGCACGCAGCTGCGCGAGCCGCTTCCGCTGCTCCTGGGCCGCATCCTCCCCCACCTTGAGCAACGGGATCGTGAGCTCCGGCTCTTCCGTCACGAACTCGTTCACGCCGACGATGATGCGCCGCTCCTGCTCCACCTCCCACTGCTGTCTCGCGGCCGACTCCGCGATCTTCCGCTGGA
>DASSNR010000162.1:0-4288 GCA_035687925.1 Gemmatimonadaceae bacterium
GTGGTTGCTCACCATCATCCTATCACCTACCGATTGGAGGGGTGATCCATGCTGCGGCTACGCGACATCATGACCCATGACGTCATCACGGTGAGTCCGGAGTTTACCGTGCGCGAAACGATGGAGCTCCTCGCAAAGCACCACGTGAGCGGCGCCCCGGTCGTGTCGGGCACGAAAGTGGTGGGCGTGATATCGGCAGCCGACCTGCTCTCGTTCGCGGCCACGCTTCCGGGCGTGCCGACCGAGCGTCCGGAGCGAAGCGACGGGGACGAGTTGGAGTGTGTCCTCGAGGAGGACGAGAGCGCGGAGCCGACGGGGATGTACTTCACCGAGCTGTGGAGCGACGCCGGCGCCGAGGTCAATGAGCGCTTTGATGACGTGTCCGGCCCGGAGTGGAACGCCCTGGAGGAGCACACGGTCTCGGAGGTGATGACGAGACAGGTGCTGTCGCTCCCATCCGGTACCGAGGTGCCTCAGGCGGCTGAGTACATGCGCCGGGCAGGTGTGCACCGTCTCCTGGTCATTGACGATGGCCGGCTCAGTGGCATCGTCTCGGCGATGGACATCACGAAGGCGGTCGCGGACAGGCGGCTGGTGAATCGCACGTTCGTGTTCAACAGAGATCGGGACTTCGACGAGCGCAGCAGACCGTCACGCCGCGGACCGGGCATCAACCGGGGTCCATCGCCTCGTCACTGATCGCGCGACGCGCCCGGAGGACGATCACGCGAGTGCGCGATACACCGCATCGCGCAGCGACTCCCAATGCAGCATCCGGGGTTGCCGGCTAGCCGTGCACACTGTGCTGACGTAGCCTTCTGAGACCCGATCATGGCTGCAGTATCGGGAACACGTCGGCGTTCCGGCGTGCGACTGCACCACTCACGCGTTCACGAGCATGGCGGCCTTCTCCTCTCGGCGCTCTCGCGCGCAACTGCTGATCGTTGTTCTCGGTGCCGCCGTGGTGGTGGCGCTCGCGCCCTACGTGAGCGGGCTGATGGGCGCCGCCATCCTCTACGTGATGTGGGCACCCGCATATCGGCGGGCGTCCGCCGTGATGCGACCGCGAGTCGCATCGGCGGTGGTGGTCGTCGTCGCAGCGCTGGTTCTGCTGTTGCCGGGTGTGTGGCTCGTCAACGCGATCATCGCCGAGGCGCCAGCGACGTTGCAGCGCCTGCAGGACAGCGCGTTCCTCTCGTCGCTGGCCCAATTGCGCATCGGCGACATCGACGTCGGGGCGCAGATCGCCGCGGCCGGTGGGTCGTTCGTGTCGTGGCTGTCCGGACAGGCGATCGGGCTGTTCGGGAGCGCCACACTCGGTGCATTGAATCTGGTAATCGCGTTCTTCGGCCTCTATTACCTGCTTCTGTCGGCACCGGCCGTGTGGGCGCGCGTCGCGCCGCTCCTCCCCTTCTCGCACGAGAGCACCGAGCTCCTGCGTGAGCGCTTCGGGAGCGTCACCGATGCAATGCTGCTCGGCACCGCGCTCACCGCCGTCGTTCAGGGCGCGATCATCGGTGCCGCGTTCTGGCTCGTGGGATTATCGAGCCCCGTCTTCTGGGGCGTGGTGACGGCCATCGCGTCGATTCTCCCGGTGTTAGGAAGTGCGCTCGTGTGGGTTCCCGGCGCGCTCGTCCTGCTGGTGGGGCACCGATACGGCGCGGCGCTCGCACTGGTCGTCATCGGTGCCGGGCTCGCGTCCAACATCGACAACGTCATCCGCCCGATCATCTATCGGCGCATCTCGGACATCCATCCGCTCACGACGCTGGTGGGCGCATTCGCCGGCGTCTCGCTCTTCGGGCTCGTCGGATTGTTGCTCGGTCCGCTCGCGATCTCCTACTTCTTCGAGTTGCTGCGCATCTACGAGCGGGAGTACGGGCAGAACACCATGCCACCGGCGCTGACGAACGAGATGAATCGCCTCGACGAGCCTGCGCCCGCACCGGTGTCCGCGGCGGATGGCGGGTAGTATCATCGAGGAGGAGCGCCCAGTCGCGTGGCATGCGCTGACGCGTGACGAAGTGCTGCAGCGGAGCTGGCCGATCTACCGTAGAGCGGCCGCGCTCCGGTTCATTCCGCGGACGCATCGAGTGCCGATGTCCGCTCTGGCTGCTCCGGCCTCGCCAGCAACACAGGGATCGGCGCGCCGCGAACCACCTTGTCCGCGACGCTGCCGATCATGAGCCGCTTCACACCGCCCAGGCCGTGCGTCGACATCGCGATCAGATCGACATCGTGATCGACCGCGTACTCGATAATGGCCCGCGCAGGCTGCTCCGCCACGACGATCGCGGTCTCGCTGCACGGGCCGTTGGCCTCGGTGCGCTCACGCACCGCGCCGAGATAGCGCGTCGCCTCCGCCTCCTGCGCTGCCACGTACGCGGTGCTCACGCGTGTCACCGGGGCGGGCCGCGCAATGGCGCGTCGCGGTACGATGATGCGGAGCAGCGTGAGCCGCGCGCCGGACAGCGGGGCCAGCGACTGCGCGATGGGGAGACTCGCCTCGGCCAACGCGGAGCCGTCGAGCGGCACCAGGATGTCCCGGAACGGGACCGACAGGACGGCCTGCTCCTCGCGTGGGTGAATGAGCAGCAAGGGTCTCGTCCCTTGGCGCACGAGCGCGTCGGCTACGCTGCCCAGCCACGCGCGGCTCAACCCGCCGCGCGCATGCGTCGCCATGACGATGAGATCGGCATGGAGTCGGCGCGCCAGGCGGCGAATGGATTGCACGATCACCGCCGTGTCACCGTAGGGCGACTGCAGCGGACGCGTACGAACGGGATCCGCATGTACCTGGTCCGGCAGGTCACTGGCGACGCGCTCGGCCACGCTCGCTAGATAGGCAGTGGCCTCCTGCACGCGTCGCTCCTCGATCGCCTCATGAATGTCCGCAACCGCGAGCATCTCCTTGCGTGCGGCGTACCTGATGCACACCTGCGTCAGGTGCAGCGCCGCGCCGCTCGCGCGGGCGAGCGCGATGGCCGGAGCGAGCGCTTGCTCGGCGAGCTCCGAGCCATCGAGTGGCACGAGGATCGTGCGGAGGGAGGTCGTCATGCGTCCGCCTCGTCGCGAGAGGAGCTGGCATTCCGCGCGGCATCGAGCAGGATCGCCTGCTCGGCCGCCGCAATGTTGCGTCGGGTCCGATCGATCGCGTCCGGGTTCACCGAGACGGAGTCGATGCCCCAGCGCACGAGCTGCGCCGCGTACTGCGGGTGCACGGACGGCGCCTGCCCGCAGATGGAGCACGTGAGCCCCAGGCGATGGCTCTCGCGGATGATGGCGTGGATAGCGCTGAGCACCGCCGGGTCCCGCTCGTCGTACAGCTCGGCGAGCAGCGTGCTGTCGCGATCGACGCCGAGGACGAGCTGCGTGAGATCGTTCGAGCCGATGGACACGCCGCGCACCCCGTGCCGCGCATACTCGGGGAGCCACGTGATGACCGACGGCACCTCGGCCATCACCCACAGCTCGAGCTCGCAACCGGCACCGAGCGGGCTCTCATCGATGAGGCGCTTGCACTGGAGGAAATCACGACCGGACCGCACGAACGGGAGCATGAGGTGCAGGTTGCCGTACTCGGCACGTACGGCGTGCAGCGCGCGCAACTCGAGCGCGAAGAGGTCAGGCTCCTTCGTGTAGCGGAAGCAGCCTCGATACCCGATCATCGGGTTCTCCTCCCGGGGCTCGTGCAGCTCGCCGCCGGTGAGAGCGCGGAACTCGTTCGAGCGGAAATCCATCGCGCGGTAGATCACGGGGCGCGGCGCGAAGGCGCGGGCGAAGATGCGCAGTGCGCCCGCCATGCGATCGACGAACTCGTCGGCCCGGCCGCGCGCCAACAACTCGCGCGGATGCATGCGGTCGAGCGCATCGAGCATCATGAACTCCGCGCGCAGCAGCCCGACGCCATCCACGTCCCGCTGCGCGATGCGCTCGGCGAGTCCTGGCTCGGCGAGATTCACGTAGAGCTTGGTCGCGGTCACGACGGGAGCCGGTGGTGGAGCGGCAGCCGGTGTCCCCTCCGCACGCGGAGCGGCTGCAATCGCGTGCGGCATGGCACCGGGCGCTTGCGCACTCGCGATGACGGTGCCCTCGGCGCCGTTCACCGTGATGGGCGTGCCGTCGGTGATCACGCGCGTCGCCTCGTGCGTCCCGACCACGCAGGGGATGCCGAGCTCGCGCGAGACGATCGCGGCATGCGACGTCATGCCGCCCGCATCGGTGACGATCGCCGCCGCGCGCCGCATGATCGGCACCCAGTCGGGTGAGGTCATGCGCGCGATGAGCA
>DASSNR010000172.1:0-9841 GCA_035687925.1 Gemmatimonadaceae bacterium
ACCAGCGAGATCCCTCGCTCCGCTCGGGATGACTGCTCCGCTCGGGATGACACGGCGCCCTACCGCTTCTTCGAGCCTCCCGCCTTCGCGCTCTCGGGATACAGCGACACCTGCACGTAGTTCTTTATGTTGAGATACTGCTTCGCCGCATCCCGTACCATCGCCGCGTCCGTGCGCTTGATGAGATCGGCGCTGCCGATGAGTCGCGGATCCCACCCGTATCGATCGTACGTCTGGAGCGCCGAGAGCCAGTAGCCGTTCTGCTTCATGTTCGTCTCGCGCTCGCGCACCTCGGTCTCCTTCACCTTGCGCAGGTCGGCATCGGTGTCCGGGAGCGTCGTGAGCTTGTCGATCTGCTGGAAGACGGCCTTGGTCAGCTCGGTCACACGCTGCGGCGCGGAGCCGAAGTCGATCTGCACTTCATAATCCGATTCGGGATCGCGCGAGGCCGTCGCCTGTACGCTCACATCGTACGTCCCGCCCAGCTCCTCGCGGAGTGACTCGCGCAGCTTGATCTCGAGGACGTCGGCCATCGCGTTGAGCGCGTGCACGTTCTCGCGCGTGAAGCGGAACGGGCCGGTGAAGAGGAGCTGCGTCTCACTCTTCGGCTCGAGCCCCTTGCGCACCACCTTGCGGATCACGCCCTTCGGGTAGCGGATGCCCTCGTCGCGCCAGTGCTCCTGGCGATGTGTCGACGGGAGACCGCCAAGGTAGCGCGTGACCAGAGGCTCGAGCTGTTGCGGCGTGAAGTTCCCGACGAACACGAAGGTGAAGTCGCTCGCATCGGCGAAGCGGTCGCGGTAGAACGCAAGCGATTTGTCGAGGCTCATCTCGTCGAACAGCTGGCTCGACAGCGGGCGCGTGCGGAAGTTGTGCTGCGTCATCGTCACCTCGACCGTGTCCTCGAACGCGGCGAGCGGGCTGGCAGCGCGATTGGCGAGCGACTCCTTCACGCGGCTCTGGAACGCGCGGAACGCCGAGGTGTCCTCGCGCGGCGCGGTGAAGTAGAGGTAGATGAGCTGGAAGAGCGTCTCCGCATCCTTCGGTGACGCGCTCCCCGACACGCCCTCCGTGAGATCGCTGATGTATGGGTTCAGCCCCACGACCTTCCCCGCGAGCGCCTTCTGCAGCTGGATCAAGTCGTAGCTGCCGATGCCGCCCATGCGCACGACGCCCGCCGCCGTCGTGGCTGCGATGTAGTCCGCGTTCGACGCCAGCGAGGTCCCACCCGGACTGTACGCGCCCACCAGAATCTGGTCCGCCTTGAAGTCCGTGGGTTTGAGGATGACCCGCACGCCGTTCGAGAGCGTCCACTCGGTGACGCCGATGCTGTCGATCGTCTTCGTCGACACGACACGCCCCGCCGTCGGCTCGTGCGCGAGGAGCGGCGCGTCGGCGAGCGCATCGTGATACGGGGTGATTTTCGTCGTGCGCACGCTGTCGAACACGGCGGCGAGCTGCGTCGCGGTCGGCACCGTCACGCCCGCCTTCTGCGGCGCGTTCACCAGCACGACGCGGTTCGGATCGCCGAGCCACTTCGTCGCGAGCGCGTTCACCTCGGCAAGCGTGATCCCGGGGAGCAGCGCCTTCGTCAACGCATACTCATAGCCGATGCCGGGGCTCGGCTCGTCGTTGAGATAGCTGTCGACGTACTCGCCCGCGTACGCCGCCGAGTTGGTCTTGTCGCGCTCGGCGTACGCCTGCTCCAGGCCGCGCAGCATCTCCGTCTTCTGCCGCTCGAGCTCGGATGCGGTGAAGCCGTAGCGCTTCACGCGCTCGGCCTCGGTGAGGATCGCGTCCAGTCCGCGGCGAATCCCGCTGTCCTTCACCGCCGCGCCGAGGACGTACGCATCCTTCGAGCGGATCAACTGCCCTTCGGACGACGACGCGCCGATGAAGGGTGGATTCGGCTGCTGCGCCAGCTCGTCGAGCCGCTCGTTCAGCATGCTGTTGTAGAGATCCTCGATGATGCCGCGCCGGTACGCACCGACCGTGCTGTCACGCTCGGCCGGCTGCATGTAGTAGACGCCGACGCTGGAGCTCGTTGCCTCGGGGTCCGTGGCAATGGCGTAGCGTGTCGAATCGCGGTCGGGCACCGGGTACACCGTGCGCGGGCGCTCCGGCGACGGATTCGTGAGGTGCGCGAAGTGCTGGCGGATGAGCGCTTCCATGGCGTGCGCATCGAAGTCGCCCACCGCAACGACGGCCATGAGGTCGGGGCGGTACCAGTCGTGATAGAAGCGCGTGATCTGGTCGCGCTTGAACGACTCGAGCGTCGACTTCTCGCCGATCGGGAGACGCACGGCGTAGCGCGAATCCTGGAAGATGATCGGGAACTGCTTGTCGCGCATGCGCGACCCCGCGCCCTGACCGAGCCGCCACTCCTCGATGACGACGCCGCGCTCCTTGTTGATCTCCGTCGTGTCGAACGTGAGCCCGTGCGCCCAGTCCTCGAGGATCTGTATGCTCTTGTCCACGATGCGCGTGCTGTCCGTGGGCACGGTGATCGTGTACACCGTCTCGTCGAAGCCGGTGGACGCGTTGACGTCCGCGCCGAAGCGCATGCCGATCGACTCGAGGTAGTTCACCATGTCCTGCTTCGCGAAGTGCGTGGTGCCGTTGAACGCCATGTGCTCCACGAAGTGCGCGAGGCCGCGCTGGTCGTTGTCCTCCAGCACCGAGCCGACGTTCACCGCGAGGCGCAGCTCGGCGCGGTGCTCCGGCTTGTGATTCTCGCGAATGTAGTAGCGGAACCCGTTCGGCAGCGTCCCGATGATCACGTGCGGATCGCTCGGAAGCGTCTGCGTCGTGTCGGTGGAGACGCGGGGCAGGGACGTGGAGTCCTGCGCGAGGAGCGTGCAGGGAGCCGCGAGCGTCGCGGCGGTGAAGAGCACAGCGAGAGAACGGCGCATCGTGCGGAAACTGCTACGGGATGAATGAGATCGGGATGTGGCGCGAATCGCGGTCCTCGTAACATACCCGCGTGCCACCCCGGAAGCTCCCTCGGCGGCTCAGTGGAATCGCAGGGGGAGGCGGACGGTGAACCCCATGCCCATCCCGCTCGGTGTGAGCACGGGGAGCGCCGCGAACGAGCTCACCGCTGGATGCGCGCGCTGCTGTGCGCCGCGTGCGACCGCCGGCGCCACATCGCGTCTGGCGTAGACGTAGGCCTCGAGCGCACCGAGCAGCGTGATCGCCGTCGCGGTGGCCACGCCGGCCGTGAGATGCGTGCGCTGCGTACCCTGCAGCGTGTAGGTGTACGGGACGTGGTTCGGATCCTCGGCCTGGCGCGTTATCGTCACGTGTTGAGGATGAAATCCCCAGTACAGCGCGCCGGCCGCGGCGCCGAGGACGACGAACCCGAGCACCGGACGATGTGTGTAGAACTGTCCAGCGCCCGGGATGATGCCGCTGGCGAGCGCCACCGACGGGTTCAGCAGACCACGTCGCAGATCGACGAGGTGCGCGGCGACGGCACTCCGGTCCTCGGCGTTCGGCGCGAGTCGCAGGTAGTGCACGAAATCGTCGATCGCATGGCGTGCGTCGCCGGCCGCCGAGCGCGCGAGCGCACGATCGTAGTACGGATCGGGCCACGCCGGCGCGATCGTCATCGCGGCGCTGAACGCCCGATCGGCGGCGCTCCACTGCTGATGGTCGAACGCTTCGACGCCGGTTCGGAAGCGCGCGGCCGCCTGCGCCGGAATCTTCGGGTCGCGTCCGGCGGTGAGCGACGCGATGTGGGCGCGTACGTCGACGGCTTCCGTCGACGTCGGCGCGAGCGAGAGATAGCGGCAGTACTCCGCGGCGGCGTCCGCCGTGTCCTTCGTCCCCTCGTACGCACGCGCGAGCTCGTACGCGATGTTCTCGTCCGTCGGATCGAGCTGCGCCGCCTGCTTGAAGTGATCGCGTGCCGCGGCGTAGTCGCCGGTAATCGCCGCCTCGTGGCCGAGCACCATGATGCGGCGCGCCTGCTCGCGCTGCGCCCACGACGGGATCACGGGCTTGGCGAGCTGCGGGCACGGCGCACCGCTGTCGCTCGGCACCGATCGCTTGAGTGTGAGCTGCTGTGCGCGCACGGTGTGCGCCGCGAACGCGAATACGACGACCGCGAGCGAGGTCGATGCGAGCACCGATCGGCGCCGAAACGACGGGCGACTCATGGTTGCACCGCCCGCACGCTCCCGAGCAGACTGCTCACCAGGATGCTCGCCGTCGCGTTCTTCCCCTCGACGGTCGCGCTGATCTGCGCACCGCCATTCTTGACGCCGGTCACGAGACCGGTCTGGCTCACCGTCGCGACCGATTGGTCGCTGGTGCCCCAGGTGATCTCTCGGTCCGAGAGCTGATTCCCCTGCGCATCGTACACGAGCGCCGTGAGCTGCGTCGTCTTGCCGGGTGCAACGATCACGAACGTTGGGCGAACCTCGACGTGATCCACCGGGACGACGATCGTGATCGTGGCCGAGCCGGTCTGGCCCTCGCTCGTTGCGGAGATCGGCACCGCGCCTGCAGCGAGCGCCTTCACGCGCCCGTTGCCATCCACCGTCGCCACCTGCTGATTGCTGCTCGACCAGCTGATCGTCCGCCCCGTCAGCACGTTGCCGAGCGCGTCGTAGGTCACCGCCTGGAGCTGCACCGTGGCACCGACGGTCGTCTGCGCGCTCTCCGGAAGGACGGCGACCTTGGCGACGGGCGGCGGCGTCACGGTGATCGTCGCGGTCCCCGACGCGCCCTCGGCGCTCGCCGCGATGATCGCGGTGCCGATCGCGAGGGCGGTGACGACGCCGGCGCCGGACACGGTGGCCACCGTCGTATCGCTGCTCGTCCAGAAGATCCGACGATCGTGCAGGACGTCGCCCGTCGCGTCTTCGGCCGTCGCCTGCAACGGCGCGACGAGTCCGAGGCCCAGCGTGAGCGACGCCGGCGCGATCTTCACGCTGGCCACGGGCGCATCGTTCACGTCGAGCGCGCTGCCGCACGCGAGCAGCGCCATCGCCAGCGCCGAGACGACCACAGCGCCGAGTCTCATGTCCGTGTGCACGGTGACGTGCCCGTCATCCAGTCGGCATCGAAACGGATACGGGCGTCGTGCGATGTGTTCGCGTCCCATCGCCGATCTGTCCCTCCACGTTGTATCCCCAGCAGTAACTCGCACCATCGCGGGTCGTGCCGCATGTATGCGCACCGGTCGCGCTGATCGCCGTGAACGTGTGGCCGCCAGCTACGCGCACGGGCGTCGCATGGTCGGTGGTGGTGCCGTCGCCGAGCTGGCCATCGCTATTGCGTCCCCAGCATTCGGCGTCGCCGCTTGCCGTGATGGCGCAGGTGTGCACGCCACCCGCGGTGATCGCGCGGAAGCGCGTCGTGCTCGACACGCGCGTCGGCGTCGCATGATCGGACGTGCCGCCGTTGCCGAGCTGCCCGAAGCGGTTGCTCCCCCAACAGTACGCCTCTCCATCGTCGGTGAGGCCGCAGCTCTGCGAGCCGCCGGCGGTGATGGCGACGAAGTGCAGATCCGTGCTCACCGCTGTGGGTGTGCTGCGATTGATCGCCGTGCCGTCGCCGAGTTGTCCGGAGCTGTTCTGCCCCCAGCAGTACGCGGTGCCCGTGTCATCGAGTGCGCAGCTGTGATTCCATCCGACCGCGAGCTGCGTGAAGCGCACGGTGCTGGCGACGGGGACCGGCGTGCTCGAGTCGGACACGTCGCCGTTCCCGAGCTGTCCCGCGCCACCAGCGCCCCAGCAGTAGATCTCGCCGCCGGAGGTGAGCGCGCAGCTGTGCGACACGCCCGCCTCGAGCGTCGTGAAGCGGTGGTGGCCGGCCACGCGCACGGGTGATGCGCTCGCCGATCGCGACCCGTTGCCTAGCTGCCCGTGATCGTTCGCGCCCCAGCAATAGCTCACGCCGTCGGTGGCGACGGCGCAGGTGTGCGAGAGTCCCGGCGCGATCGAGGCGAAGCGCAGCCCGCCCGCCACACTCACGGGCGAGGGCGCGCGGTTCGCGTTCCCGTTGCCGAGCTGTCCCTGATCGTTCCCGCCCCAACAGTACGCCTGGCCGCTCGACGTGAGGAGACACGTGTCCACGCCGCCGGCGACGATGGTGCCGCGCGCGCTCGTCGTCGGTGCGGGCTCGGCGCTCGCGGCATCGGTGGACGATGTCCCGACGCCGCCCGCATCCTTTGCCGCGGCCGCGCTGCCATCCGACATGCGTGCATCGGGTTGTGCATCGCGCAGCGATGTGGACCTACGCGCCGGTGTGTTGGGTGCGGAATCGATGCGAAGCGGTTGTGCTCGATCGCTCGCGGTGCCGGCTCGCGGCTGCGCCGACGGGGTGTGTGCGCCGGAGACGGCGGCTCGGGCAGATGAATCCCCGCCCGCCGAGGAATCGGAACCGCGCGCGTCCGTCGCGATCTGCTGGTTGCTGTCGAGCGTCGCGATCTCGCCGCCGGTCGCCGCGCTCGTCGTCGCCCCGTTCACTCCGACGCCGTTTGCCGGCGACGCCGGCGACGGACGAACCGCGATCCCGCGCGGCGCATCGGTCACCATCGAGAATCCTGAAATGTCGTCGCGCAGGTTGCGACCGGAGAGGAGCACCGCGCCGACCGCGAGCGACACGGGGATGCCGATCGCGAGTGCGACGTACAGCCCACGCCGTCGCGGCTTTGGCTGCGGTGTAAGCAGCACCTCGATCTCGTCGCGCGGCATCGGTCGCCGATACTGGATCGTTTCCGTCGTCGGTGGTGGAGCGGATGCCCACGGCTGCGGCGGCGCTCGGCGCGGCGCGGGTTGCTCCGCCGAGAGCTGCGTGATGAACGCGTCCGCGCTCGCCCAGCGCGACGCCGGACTCTTCTCGAGCAGCCCTTCGATCGCGCTGAGCAGCCGCTCCGGGATGTCCGAGCGGTACGCGTCGAGCGGGGGAAGGGGATCGTGCTTCTGATGGTAGATGATGCTGTAGAGGCTCTCGCCATCCCACGGCCGCCGTCCCGCGAGCATCTCCCACCCGACGAGTCCGAGACTGTAGAGATCGCTGCGCCCATCGAGGATCGGACCGTCGATCTGCTCGGGGCTCATATACGTCGGCGTGCCGATGGCGACCCCGGTGAGCGTGAGCGAATCGTCGCCCTGAATCGGACGCGCGATGCCGAAGTCGGAGAGAAACGCGTGGCCTGTCTCGTCCTCGATGAAGATGTTCTCCGGCTTCACATCGCGATGCACGATCCCCTGTGCGTGCGCGTAGCCGAGCGCGTCCGCGATGTCGCGCAACACCCGCTCGGCACGTTCGGGGGAGAAGGGTCCGTCGCGGCCGATGCGCTCCTTGAGCGTCGTGCCGGGGATGCGCTCCATGATAAGCGCGACGCTGCCATCATCGAGCCGGCGGACGGCGTGAATGGGGACGATGCGTGGGTGATGCAGCTGCTCGACCACCGCGGCCTCGCGGGCGAATCGCGCGAGCGCTTCACCGTCTTCGGCGTACTGCGCGCGAACGAGCTTGATCGCGACTTCGCGTCCGGTGGCGCGCTCGCGTGCGAGATAGACGATGGCCATCCCTCCGCGCCCCAGCTCGCGCAGCATCTCGTACTCGAACTCCAACCCGGGTACGACCGGGATGCTACGCGCGCCGGCCATCGTCACGCCCCGTCCGCGCGCTCAGCGCTCCCGAAAGCGCAGCACCACCTCACCCAGCTCGATGCGGTCGCCCTCATCGAGGATGCGGCTCCCCGCCGTGGAGGGGAGCGCTTCCCCATTCAGCACGAGCGGATTCGTCTGCGACAGATTCGTGATGCGCCATCGTCCATCCTCGAACTGCATGCGCGCGTGCAGGCGGCTCACCGTGCTCGCACGCAGTCGCACGTGCCGGCCCGGTGGTCCGACATCGCGGCCGAGGGTGATCGTCGGGATCTCACCCGGCATCCGGAGGAAGCGGATGTCCTGCCCGCGATCCTCGCCGGCGATGATCTGCAGGCGTCCCGGCAGCAGTTGCACGGCTGTGTCGAGTGGACGCTGCAGCTTCACCGTCTCGCCGTTCGGTACGTAGCTCGAGTTCGTGACCATCGTCAGTCCAGCTCCATCATCGGTGATGGACGGCGGCGCGAAGTCCAACGGATGCGCCTGGCCATCCACGCGCGCGCGCGGTGCCGGTGCATGCGCCCGTGTCGCGGGCCGCGGTGCCGGCGTCCGCACGCCGTTTGTCCCCCGCTGCACGGGAAACATCAGCGGCGGCGGTGCATTGCCTCTCGCGTAGTGCGCTCGTCGGCGCCTCGTCACGAGCATGCCAAGCACGATCAGGGCCAAGCCGACGACGATGAGAACGGGGACGAGCACGGAATTGATCTGAGCACCCATGGCGTGCTGCGCCAATCGTTCCCGCAGCCCGCCTCCAACGTTGTCGTGGCAACCGCGGTACAGGTGGAACGGAAGCGGACAGCCGCGGGCATCGCGCCTGAGCGGGGCAATTTCCGTTCCCCCTGCAGGGGTGGTCATCCGTCACGAAGCGCGCGTCCGCGCGAGTCACGCAGCCCTACTCGCTCCCCCGTTTCCCCCGTATCCTTCGAGCATGGCAGAGGACACCAAACGGAAGCTCAAGCTCTCGAGCGTCTGGCGCGAATCGCGCGAGCTCATCTGGCAGCACCGGCGGCATCTGCGCATCGGTCTCGTGCTCATGCTCGTGAGCCGGCTCGCGGGACTCGTGCTCCCGTACATGCCGAAGATCCTGATCGACGACGTCGTCGGGAAACACCAGACGTCCTTGCTCGTCCCACTCGCCCTCGTCGCGCTCGGCGCGACGCTCATCCAGAGCATCACGTCGTTCGCGCTCTCGCAGGTGGTGAGCATCACCGCGCAACGCGCCATCGCGGACATGCGGCGGCACGTGCAGGCGCACGTCACTCGGCTCCCGATCAGCTACTTCGATTCGACGAAGAGCGGGATCCTCATCTCGCGGATCATGACCGACGCCGAAGGGATCCGGAATCTCGTCGGCACGGGGCTCATCCAGCTCGTCGGCGGACTCGTGACGGCGCTGATCGCGCTGGGCTATCTCTTCTACAGCAACTGGCAGCTCACCACCGCGGCGCTCGTCCTGCTGCTCCTGTTCGGCGGCGGGATGGTGTTCGCCTTCAAGAAGCTGCGCCCGGTGTTCCGGCATCGAAGCGTCATCAACGCCGACGTCACCGGACGGCTCACCGAATCGCTCGGCGGGATTCGCAACGTGAAGGTGTACGTAGCCGAGCGGCGCGAGGATCTGGTGTTCACGCGCGGCGTGCACCGGCTGCTGCGGAACATCGCGGAGTCGATCACCGGCGTGTCGGCGGTCGATGCGTTCTCGACGTTGATCGTCGGCGCCATCGGTGCGCTGGTGATCATCGTCGGCGGCCGCGCGATGCTCGCCGGCCAGATGACGCGCGGCGAGTTCATGACGTACGTGCTGTTCATCGGCGTGCTCGCCGCACCGCTCATCCAGATCGCGCAGATCGGCACGCAGATCAGCGAAGCGTTCGCGGGGCTCGATCGCATCCGCGAGATCCGTCAGATGACGACGGAGGATGACGAAGACTCGACACGTGGTCCCGTCCCGGAGATTCAGGGCAACGTCGCCTTCGACGACGTGAGCTTCGAGTACGTTCCCGGGAAGCCGGTGCTCGAGCACGTCTCGTTCGACGCGCCCGCCGGCTCGACGACGGCGCTCGTCGGCCCGAGCGGATCGGGGAAGAGCACGCTCATCAGTCTCGTGATGGCGTTCAATCATCCGAGCGCCGGCCGCGTGCTCGTGGACGACCACGATCTGGAGACCGTCCGGCTGCACGATTACCGCGCGCTGCTCGGCGCCGTGATGCAGGACAACT
>DASSNR010000188.1:0-9155 GCA_035687925.1 Gemmatimonadaceae bacterium
GGCCGTCAGCGGTGCCGGCGTTGCATCCATCGTTCGTCAGCGCCGTCTGCAGCTGCGTCACCTGATCCTTCGACAGCGAGGTCAGCTTGGTGCGGATCGCTGTGGATGAGGCTGCACCCTTCACCGCTCCCGCCGCGGCGCCGGCCTTGCCCGCCACTTCACCGGCTGCGGTGTCGAGCTTCGACTTCGCCTGTCCAGCAGCGGTGTCGAGGTGAGATTTCGCCTGCCCGGCGGCGGTGTCCATCCGGGATTGCACTTCACCACCTGCCGTCTCGGTCTGTGACTTCATCCGGCCGGCTGCGGTGTCCATCTTCCGCCCCATCGTATCCATCGCGCCCGCTACAGCACCCTTGGCCGCCGCGGCCGTGGTCTCCGCGCCCTCCGCACCTCGTTGGGCGATGTTGCCCGCTGCGGTCTCCCCGCGCGCTGCGCGATGCTCCGCACCCCTGCATGCGCCGAGTGTCGCCGCAAGCGCTAAGGCTACTGCCGTCAACCGCGACATGATTCCCTCCATACAGACATGTCAACGAATGCTCCATTCAGAGCAAGGGCTGTGGCGGCAAGTTCCATACTTCGCGGCAGTTCCCCGTCATGCCGATGCCCAGCAGCGACAGCGCGGCGTGAGGTACCAGCGCCCCTCGAAATGATCGTGCGACGCTAGCGCGGCTCCCCCGTCGGCGCCGTCGCATTCGACGGCGTGACCTCGATGCGCAGCGGCACCTCGGTCGTCCCCCAGTGCAGGAGCAGCGTCGTCGCATCGCGCTCGACGACGGGGAAGGTGAACGTCAGCACATCGAGCATCGGCGCCTCCTGCGGCTTCACCGTGAAGCGCACCTGGCTCGCGGTGGAGTCGGGGCCCTGCACATGGAAGCGCTTCCACGCGCTGCTCAGGATCACCGTCCACTGATCGGCCTGCGGGATCGTCCAGATCGAGTACTTCCCCTTGGGGAGCGCATGCCCTTCGACGCGCACGTCGCGGTTCACTTCGATCGTCGTCGCCCAGTTGGCGCCCGGCGTCCACATGCTCCCCCACTTCACCACGCCGCCGATGAGATTCGTGCGCCCGCGCGCCTGCGGGCGATAGTAGTCGATCGTGATCATCGTACCATCCACGCGCTGCGTGACCGATGCGTACTCGCTGGCCATCGACTGCGCGCGAGCGCTCGAGGGGAGTAGGACGGCGGCAAGCATCGCGACGACGAGAGTGCGGTGACGCATGATGAACTCCTGGTGTATTGGGCGATTGTCATCCCGAGCGACCGGTGGTCATCCCGAGCGACCGGTGGTCATCCCGAGCGACCGGGTGTCATCCCGAGCGACCGGGTGTCATCCCGAGCGACCGGGTGTCATCCCGAGCGAAGCGAGGGATCTCGGCCTAGCGAGAAAGATTCCTCGGTCGCTTCGCTTCCTCGGAATGACAACCGATCCAGATTCCTCGCTTCGCTCGGAATGACATGCTCCGTATATCGGAATGACATGCTCCATATAGATGACGTGCTCCATACATCGGACGAAGCCGCGAGCGCGTCATCGCGTTCGCGCGCAGCACACGCCGGCTCAGAACCCCGGCGGCGTCTCCCCCACGACGTGCAGGGCGCGCTCCATCGCGAGCCCAGCGCGCGCCACGGTCCCTTCGTCGAAGAGCTTCCCGATCCACGTCACACCGTGCGGCACTCGGCGCGGCGGCGAGAACTTCGGCAGCGGGTGCGCCGGATCGGGCGCCCAGTCGCTGCGCGCTTCGCTCACCTCGACGAACCCCGCACGCTGCGTGAGCGAGGGATGCCCCGTGAAGTTCGTGATGACGAGCATCTCGTCGCGCAGTGAGGGCACGAGCAGCAGGTCGACGTTCGAGAAGAGGCGCTCCATCTCCTCGGCCACCTTTCGCCGGAACCGGTCCGCCTGCACGAAGTCGACAGCCGAGAGAAAGCGCGCGCTACGGAAGAGATTGGGCCAGGCGTCGGGCGTCTGCATCTTCATCTCGTTCATCTTTCCGCTCAGCGTGAGCTCCTCGAACGCGGCCGCCGCTTCGGCGAAGAGAATCACGTTGAGCGAGTCGTACGGCCAGTCGGGGAGCGACACGGCCGTGGGAATCATCCCGAGCGTGCGAACCGTCTCCAACGCGGCGCGATCGACATCGGTCGCGGGCGCTTCCTTCATCCACTGCGGCACGTAGCCGACGCGCAGCCCCTTTACCGGCGCGCTCGCATCGAAGTCGAGCCGGCTCGGCACGCTCGCCACATCGCCGGCGTCGGGTCCCGAGATCGCCTGCAGCACGAGCATCGTGTCCTCGACGGTGCGCGTCATGGGGCCGAGCTTGTCGAGCGACCAGCAGAGCGTCATTGCGCCCGTGCGCGGCACGCGGCCGTACGTGGGACGCAATCCCGTGATCCCGCATCGCATGCTGGGACTCACGATGCTCCCTCCGGTCTCGCTGCCGATCGAGAATCCGACGAGTCCCGCCGCGGTCGCCGCACCCGGCCCCGCACTCGAGCCCGATGAGCCTTCCTCGAGCAGCCACGGATTCATCGTCTGTCCGCCGAACCAGATGTCGTTGAGCGCGAGCGCGCCCATGCTGAGCTTCGCGACCAGCACCGCGCCGGCGTCGCGCAGCCGAGCGACCACTGTGGAGTCTGCCGTCGGCACACGATTGCGATACGGCTCGGCGCCGTACGTCGTGGGAATTCCGGCGGTGTCGAGCAGATCCTTGCCGCCCCACGGAATGCCGTGCAGCGGTCCGCGATAGCGACCGGCCGCGATCTCTCTGTCCGCCTGCTTCGCCTGCTCGAGCGCGAGATCGCGCGTGAGCGTGATGACGCACCGCAGCTTGGGGTCGAAGCGCTGGAGTCGGTCGAGGTAGATGTTCGTGAGACGCTCCGATGTGAGCGCGCGCGTCTCGATCCATCGCGAGAGTCGAGTGACGGGCGCGAACGCGATCTCCGCGTCGCTCGACGGCAGCGGACCCGGATCGATGCGACTGCGCACGAACCGATCGCGCGCGGGGTCCGCGGCGTACTCACTCGAGAGCACAGGATTCCATCGCGTCGCGGGCGCGAGCGATGGCTCGAGCGCGATCTTCCTCGGCCCGGTCCGTCGCTCGAGGTACGGCGCCATCGCGCGTGGCCAGCTCGATGCCGCCTGCGTCCGCTCGGCATCGCTCATCTGCACCTGCACCAGCTTCTCCGCCTCGGCGAAGGTGGCGGGCGTGACCGCGGGCCCCACCGCGGGCGCGGTGGCGAAGGTCGGCGGTGCGCCGGGCGTGGCGCCTGACGCGCTCGCACTCTCCGATGGATGAGCTGCGGGCGTCTCCGTCTGGCCACGACATGCGGCGGCCATGCCGAGCAGGCCGAACGGTGCGCGGATGAGAAACTGTCTACGCGTATTCACGGGATCTCCTTGCGATCGCGATGGCCATCTACAATCGCGATGGGCATCGCGTCTCGCTAGGACCCGCTCGCCGTCACACCGCCGCCCCGCCCTCCGCCCCCGGCATCGGCTCGCGCAGATGCACTTCCACCCGCTCCCTCGGCAGCCGCAACGACGTCGCCATCCACATGATGAGGAGCGAGAACGCCGCGATCACGAGTATCGCCCAGCCGAAGCCGAGCGCGCCGAGGTTGCCTGCGTGCTGCGACGGCGCGGGGTACGAGCCGAGCCAGCTGATGATCGCGAGCCCCGCGAGCCACACGACCACCCACGCGCCCGAGCGGAACTCGAGCGGCGGCGTGATGTCGCGATACCGCGACTCGTACACCGCGAGCACGACGTAGCCGATCAGCACCGCGACGAAGAGCTTCCAATCCGTTCCCCATCCGGACCAATACACGATGAGGTTCGATGAGAGAAAGGCGAGGTACGCGATCACGTGCACCGCGGGGAGCCGGAACGGCCGCGCCTGTCGCGGGATCTGCCGTCGCATCGCGACGAGCGCCAACGGTCCCGAGCCGAACGAGAGCACCGTGGCCGACGTGACGAAGCCCACGAGCTTCTGCCACCCGGGGAACGGAAGAAAGAAGATGAGCCCGACGATGAAGGTGAGGATGACGCTCACCCACGGCACGCCGCGCCGGCTCACTTTGGCGAGCGAGCGCGGCGCGTTCCCGTTGCGCCCCATCGCGTACGAGATGCGCGCGGTCACCGTCGTGTAGATGAGCCCGGTGTCGGCGGGCGAGATGAACGCGTCGACGTAGAGCAGCACTGCGAGCCACGTGAGTCCCATGACGCTCGCGAGCGCGGCGAGCGGGCCGTACGTCGCCGCGACATCGCTGATCCCCGCCGTGAAGCTCGTCCCGATGTGCGCCCATCCGTTGCGCAGCGCTTCGTTGGGGAGCGCGCCGATGAACGCGACCTGCAGCAGCACGTAGAGCACCGCGGTGATCACCACCGAGCCGATGACGGCGATCGGCACGACGCGCTGCGGATTGCGCGTCTCCCCCGCGAGCTCCACACCCTGCCGGAATCCCAGAAACGAGAAGACGATCCCCGCCGTCGCGATCGATGAGAAGACACCGCTCCACCCGAACGGCATGAAGCCGCCGGCGCGCTCGTGATGAAAATTCACGCCGTGGAAGACGGTGACGAGGAATGCGACGATCACCACCGAAATGATGATCAGCTTCCACCACACGAGCCCGTTGTTGAGTCGCGCGAACCACCGGATGCCGACGACGTTGATGAGGCTGAAGAGCGCGAGCAGCGCCGCGGCCACCGCGAACCCCGCGCCCGTGAGCACGGGGACGCCGCCCTGCAGATGCTGCAGCCACGGCAGATAGTTCGTCGCGTACTGCAGCGCCGCCTCGACCTCGATGGACGTCGTCGATGCCGCGGCGAGCCAGGTGATCCAGCCGAGCGTGTAGCTCGCGAATGAGCCGAAGGAGAAGTGCGGAAAGCGGACGACGCCGCCCGAGACGGGGAACATGGTGCCGAGCTCCGCATAGCAGAGCCCGATGAGCACGATCATCACGCCGCCGATCGCCCACGCGATGATCGACGCGGGCCCCGCGATCTGCGCGGCGCTCAGCGCACCGAACAGCCACCCCGAACCGATGATCGAGCCGACGGCCGTAAACAGGAGACCGATGATTCCGATGTCGCGTCGCAACCGGTGATCGTCTGCGGCCGTGCGATGCATGGTGCCGCTGGTCGTGCTCGTGCCGCTCGACGTACCGGTCGCGCTCTCCATGATCCTCCCCTCGATGGCTATCTCCCGCCGGTCGACCCGAACCCTCCTGCTCCCCGTGCGGTCTCGTTCACGACTCCGTCGGCCATCAAGAGATGCGCCACGCGCGCGAATACCGCCTGCGCGATGCGCTCGCCGTGCTCGATGACGAGCGGCATCGACGTCCCGTTCTTGACGAGGATCCCCACCTCGCCGCGATAGTCCTCGTCCACCGTGCCCGGTGCATTCACGAGCTCGAGTCCCTTCTTGAAGCTTGTCCCGGAGCGCGGGCGCAGCTGCATCTCGTAGCCCTGAGGGAGCGCCACCTTGAACCCGGTAGGGATGATCGCGCGCTGCCCGGGGAGGAGCTCGATGTACGGTGTGAGCGCGCTCAGCTCCGCGCTGCGCTCGATCACACCCTGCTCGGACGCGAGCTTCGTCGGGCTCCCCAGGAGGTACGCTCGAATGTCGTAGCCCGCCGCGCCCGCTGTCGCACGCGACGGCAGCATCACGTCCGCGTGGAGCTTCTCGAAGACGATCGTGGGTGCGTCACCGCTGATCTCATTCATGCGGACAACTTAACTTGCACGCCATGAGATCCGCCTTCCCGTTGCACGCTTGCGAATGACGACGCCTCCCGCTGCACCCACTGCACCACCCGAACGTCCATCCAAGCGCCTCAGCATCGGAAGAGCGCTCCACCATCGCAACTACCGCCTCTTCTTCGGCGGCCAGAGCGTCTCGCTCGTCGGCACGTGGATCACGCGCATCGCCACGAGCTGGCTCGTCTATCGTCTCACGGGCTCCGCGCTGCTCCTCGGCGTCGTCGGCTTCGCGGGGCAGATCCCGACGCTCATCCTCACGCCGTTCACCGGTGTGCTCGTGGATCGCTGGGACCGGCACCGCATCCTCGTGGTGACGCAGGTGCTGTCGATGCTCCAGTCGCTCGCCCTCGCGGTGCTCACCTTGGGCGGCATCATCACCGTGACGGACATCCTCGCGCTGCAGGCGATCCAGGGGATCATCAACTCGTTCGACACGCCCGCACGACAGGCGTTCGTCGTGCAGATGGTGGAGGACCGGCGCGACCTGCCGAACGCGATCGCGCTCAACTCGTCGATGGTCAACGCGAGCCGCATCATCGGCCCGTCGGTGGGCGGAATCATCATCGCGGCGGTGGGCGAGGGCTGGTGCTTCATGATCGACGCGATCTCCTACCTCGCGGTGATCGCGTCGCTGCTCGCCATGCACGTCGTGCGGAACCCGCGCATGCATCCCGACACGCGCATCATCGAGGAGCTGCGTACCGGATTCGGCTACGTGGCCGGGTTCCGTCCCATCCGCACCCTGCTCATCCTGCTCGCGCTGGTGGCCACAATGGGGATGCCGTACTCCGTGCTCATGCCGGCCATGGCGACCGACGTGCTCCACGGCGGCGCACACACGCTCGGCTTCCTCATGACCGCCACCGGCGTCGGCGCACTCGCGGGCGCGCTGTATCTCGCGTCGCGCCACACGGTGCTCGGACTCGGCCGAGCGATCGTCCTCGCCACGATCACCTTCGGCGGCGGGCTCATCGCCTTCGCGCTCTCGCATACGCTCTGGATCTCGCTCGTGGTGTTGACGCTCGTGGGTGCGGGCTTCATGATCGAGATGGCATCCACGAACACCATTCTGCAGACGATCGTCGAGGAGCGGTTGCGCGGACGCGTGATGGCGTTCTACGCGATGGCGGTGCTCGGCACCGCGCCGATCGGCAGCCTGATCGCCGGCGTCGTCGCGGAGCGGATCGGCGTCGCGCACACGATCCTGTTCGGCGGCATCGCCTGCATCCTGGGCGCCGCGTGGTTCGCGCTCCGACTCCCCGCACTGCGCGCGCTCGTGCGGCCGATCTACGTGGAGCGCGGGATCATCACGATGCCGGCCATCGACACGGGAACGAAGACCCTCTAATGCCCGAGCTCCCCGACATCACCATCTACATTGAAGCGCTCGCTCGGCGCATCGTGGGCGAAACGCTCGTCGACGTGCGCATTCGGACGCCGTTCCTGCTGCGCTCCGTCGATCCGCCCATCAGTGCGGCGAGCGGGAAGCGCGTGATGGCGCTCCGCCGTCTGGGCAAGCGCATCGTCATCGCGCTCGACGGCGAGCTCTTCCTCGTGTTGCACCTCATGATCGCCGGCCGGCTCAAGTGGATGCCTGCGGGCGCGAAGCCCGCCGGCAAGATCGCGCTCGCCGCATTCGACTTCGACAGCGGCACGCTCATCCTCACTGAGGCGGGGACGACGCGACGCGCATCGCTCCACCTCGTGCACGGTGAGGCATCGCTCGCGCCCTTCGCGCGCGGTGGGCTCGAGGTGCTCGACGCGACGCTCGCGGAGTTCGCCGCGCGGCTCATCGCGGAGAATCACACTCTCAAGCGCGCGCTCACCGATCCGCGGCTCTTCAGCGGGATCGGCAACGCCTACTCGGATGAGATCCTCCATCGCGCGCGCCTCTCGCCGCTCACGCTCACACGGCGGCTCGACGGCGACGGGATCGCGCGCCTGTTCGACGCCACCCGCGCGACGCTCACCGAATGGACCGAGCGGCTCCGCGTCGAGACTGGCGACGGCTTTCCGGCGAAGGTGACCGCCTTCCGCGACGGGATGGCGGTCCACGGCCGCTACGGAAAGCCGTGCCCCGTGTGCAGCACGCCCGTGCAGCGCATCCGCTATGCGGACAACGAGACCAATTACTGCGCGCGCTGTCAGACGGACGGTCGCCTGCTCGCCGACCGTGCGCTTTCGCGGCTGCTGCGCGAGGACTGGCCGCGGCGCATCGAGGAGTTGGAGGGGGCGTAGGCGCCGGGACGGCGCGCCACTCGACCCGCCTCCGTCATCTCTCCATTACATGGGAGTGAGATGACCGCCTTAACAGCGGACCCCGACCATCGTCTATCCGAACGGTGCGATGTTGCACAACGCCGGGCGCTGGTGCTCGAGGTGCACGCGTCATGTGGCGTGAACGCATGGTTCCCGAGACTGATGGAGGTCGTCGCATGTCGAATCGTCGTGTTCATCTGACGCTCGTTCCGCTCACATTCGCGCTGTGCATCGCGGCGAGCGCGTGCGCCTCGGCGGCACCACCGCGACAGCAGCGCGTGTATCGCGAGCGGGTCTACGTCGGATATCGCCCGCCCCCGCCCGAGCGCGTCGAGGTGGTGACGGTGTCCCCCGACCCGCGCTACGTGTGGGTGAAGGGACACTACCGGTGGGACGGACGGGACTACGACTGGACCCCCGGCCACTGGGAGCGTCCCCCGCGCGGCTACCACAGCTGGGAATCGGGCCGTTGGGCGCACGACCGCCAGGGATGGTACTACGTCGAAGGCCGCTGGCGCTGAGCGATCCCTGCTACTCCTCGCGCAACGCGCTCGTCGGATCGAGTGATGCCGCGCGGCGCGCGGGGAGCCAGCACGCCACCACCGCGATCACGAGAAAGAGCAGTACCATGCTCGCGAACGTGATCGGATCGGTCGGCGCCACACCCACGAGCATGCTCGTCATCACGCGCGTGAGCACGAGCGCGCCCACGACGCCGATCACCAGCCCCGCGACGCTCAGCCGGACCCCCTGCCCGATCACGAGACGGAAGATGCTCTCGTTCGACGCGCCGAACGCCATGCGCACGCCGATCTCCGACGTGCGCTGGCGGACGACGGTCGACAACACACCGTAGAGCCCCACGCCCGCGAGCACGACCGCGACACCGGCGAAGATCGCGATGAGCGTGAGCGCGAAGCGCGTGGGCGCCATCGCGCGATCGACGAACGCGCTCATCGGCTGGATCTCGCTCACCGGGTCGAGTGGATCGAGTTCGGTGAGCAGCGCGCGAACCTGCGGCGCGAAGCGCGCCGGATCGCCGGTAGTGCGCACCGCCCACCGGTTGACGGCGCCGTGGCCGAAGAAGCCATCGGGGAAGAACATCGCCTCGCGCGCATCGGAGAGCGACTCGTGCC
>DASSNR010000041.1:0-2496 GCA_035687925.1 Gemmatimonadaceae bacterium
GCCCCTTCGTCATCGAGCCATCAGTGAGCGATCACCGCGCGCCTGCACCCTGTTCGCGCTGCTTGCACCGGATGCAGAACCGCGCGTAGGGGATCGCGTCGAGCCGCTCGTAGTCGATCGGTTCGCCGCAATTCTCGCAGATGCCGAATGTCTCCGGCGATCGGTACAGCCGTCGCAACGCGTCGTCGATCTGCACGAGCATCCGGCCTTCCTGGCTCGCGAACAGGAACTGCTTCTCCTGCTCCTCGGTGTCCGTCCCCTGATCGGCCATGTGGAACGGGTAGCTCGTGATGTCTCCGTCGCGAGCCTGCTGCGACGCGTTGAAGATCTCGCTGTTCTGTCCGAGCTCGTGGAGCAGCCGCTTGCGCTCCTCGAGCAGTCGCTGCTCGAAGTACGCGAGCATCTTCTTGCCCATCGGCCGGGTGGCCTTCGCGTGCGTGCGTGCTGATGCTGCCATGATGACATCTCTCGCGATTGGAGTTGGGTTCCGCGCCCCTTGCCATTCCGTTACGCCAGCTCGATGGTCACGTGGAGCGGATCGCCCTCCACATCCAGCAAGTTGGCGAGCGTACGCGTGCCACGCCGCGTGAATTGCAGCGCGACGCGTGAGCCGCCGATGGCGAGTCCTTCGATCAGCAGCTCGTGGATGAACGGCGGCAGCAGCGGCTCGCGAATGTGGAGCCGCCGCGCCGGTGCATCCGGCAACAGACCCGTCACCGCCTGGAGCAGCATGAACAGCGCTCCGGCCGCCCACCCCTGCGGTGAGCAGCTCACCGGATACAACACGGGACGAATGCCGTTCGCGCGCTGAAAGCCGCAATACAGCTCGGGCAAGCGATGATAGCGCATCCCCACCGCCGCATCGTGCAGCGCCGAGAGCACCGGGAGCGCTGCACGCGTATGCCCGTACAGTGAGAGGCCGAGCGCAATGATCGCGTTGTCGTGCGGCCACACCGAGCCGTCGTGATAGCTCATCGGGTTGTACACGGGCTCCGCGGCGCTCAACGTCCGGATCCCCCAGCCGGAAAACATGTCGGGGCGCAGGAGCACGCCCGCCATCCGCTCCGCCTGCGCCGCGTCGGGCACGCGGCTCCACAACAGATGCCCGGCGTTGCTCGTGATGGTCGGCACCGGCGTCTTGTGGCCGTCGAGCGCGAGCGCGAAGGTGCCGAGGTGATCGAGCCAGAAGCGCCGTACGATCTCCTCGCGCAGCTCCGCAGCCTGCCGCCGCAGCTGCTCCGCGCGCTGCGGCTCCCCGAACGCATCGTACAGCGACGCCATGCGCACCTTCGCGTCGTACACGTAGCCCTGGACCTCGACGAGCGCGATCGGTGCCACGGGAAGCGTGCCGTCAGGGAAGGGAACGCCGTCGCGCGAATCCTTCCACCCTTGGTTCGTGAGTCCCTTCGCCGATGTGCTCGCGTACTCTACCAGCCCATCGCCATCGAGGTCGCCGTACCGATCGATCCACTCGAGCGCGCGCGCTGCATTGGGCAGCAGGCCGCGGACGAACGCCTCGTCCCCCGTCCACCGCCACGCCTCGTGCAGCAGGATGAGAAAGAGTGGCGTCGCGTCGATCGTGCCGTAGTACGGCACGTGCGGAATCTCCCCCGCGCGTGCCATCTCGCCGCGTCGCAGCTCGTGCATGATGCGACCCGGTTGCTCCTCGGTGAACGAGTCCTCGTGTGTCCCCTGATGCCTGGCGAGGAAGGTGAGCGTGTCGCGCGTGATCTTCGGGTTCACGGCGAGGGTCTGCAGCGATGTGATGATCGAGTCGCGCCCGAACGCCGCCGAGTACCAGGGAATCCCCGCGGACATGATGTGCTGGCCGTCGTAGTCCACGAAGAGCGCGCGCAGATCGAGTGTCGCCTGGGCCAGCGCGGAATTGAATTCCTCGACATCGGTGTTCCATCGCGTGCACTCGGACGCCCATCGATCGTACCGCGCGCGCATGCGCGTACGCCGCTGATCGAGCGAGCCCGGCGCGGGACGGTGTGCACCGGTGAGGATCGGATCGGGGAGCACCTGCCACTCGAGGATCATCGGCCGATGCGGCTCCAGCCGAAAGTTCCATCGGGCCCCGCGCGCATGCACCTCGCTCGGCGGCAGCGAGAAGGCGACCTCGCTGTGCACGAGCTGTCCATCGCGCCCGCGATAGACGAACTGAATCGAGCGCTCCGTGAGCTGCGGCGCGTAGAAGGTGCCGCGCTGCGGGCGCCGCCACCCGCGCACCTCGAAGATGTCCGCGAAGTCGGCGCCGACCGAGAGCTCCACCCAGTAATCGATCGGCGCGATCATGTGGTTGGTGAGCGTGAGCCGCTCGGTGAGCCGATCGTCGAGCAGCAACGAGCGGCGAAGGTGGATGCTGTTCTGCACCGCCCACGTCTCGCCGCCGAAGTGGCTGTCGTCGACGGCGAGGTCGACGAGCGCGCTGTCCATGCGCAGCGCCTCCGAGGAGAGCAGCCCCGGCGTCCCGCCGGCCACGCGCAGCGCGTA
>DASSNR010000215.1:0-10289 GCA_035687925.1 Gemmatimonadaceae bacterium
GGCGTTGTTCATGGACTTCGCCCAGCGTGCCGGAATGAAGGGAATTCAGGAATGGTTGTCCTTCTATTTCAAGAGCCCGATGGCCGCTCCAGGGCTGCAGCCGGAGCACGATCTGTTCATTCAGCAGACCAAGCTCAAGAACACGCTGCGGCATCTGATGGGCGAGGAGCAGATCACGCACCTCGGACTCGAGTACTACGCATAGTGCTCCGCACCATGATCCACCGGTGGCGTTTCGCACTTGCATTCGTGGCCGCCGCGGCACTTGCCGCGTGCGGCCCGTCGCCGTCCAATACCGACTACGTCGGCTACACGAAAGACCTGACGTTCCGGGTCACCGCGACGCCGATCCCGCCGCACGCGCGTGAGAAGACGGCGTACAGAGTGGTGGTGAGCGACCGGTCGAGCGGGAAACCGATCGTGGGCGGGGAAGGGCGGATCTTCGCGTCGACGCGCGACGGCGCAAGCACGTGGGACGCACTGCTCCCGGGCGAGGGACTCGGCGCCTACTACGGGAATCTCAACTACATCACCGCAGGCGAGTGGGCCGTCGCCATTCAATTTCGTCGCGATTCGACGAAGCCCCTCGAGCGCATCGACTGGATGCAGGAAGTCGCTGCTGCACGAGGAGGAGTTCAGTAACATCCATGCGTCACTTTCATCGCACGCAACTCACGCCCGCCGAGACGTTGAGTCTGGCGGATGAATTCTTCCGAAAACTCGGTCTCATGCGCTCGGTGTCGGGTGAGCGGAGCCGGACCTACCAGGGGACGCTCGGCATCATGAAGATGCGCGTGCGACCTGAAGGCGGGCACTATACGTTCATCGAGGTCGAGACCGACCAGGTCGGCGAGAGCCGACTCGATCGCAACGTGAAGCGCTACTTCGTCACGGTGCATCGCACGGCTGATCCTCGGCACCGGCTCAAGGCAGCCTACTAATGGCCTCGCGCACATCCCCCCGCTCCGTGACGCCCGCGCGCGGCGCCGGGTCCCGCTCGACCAGCCGTCCGTCGGACGCGCTGACGCCGTTGCAGCAGCTCGAGCTGTACTACTACATGCGGCTCACGCGCTCGCTCGAGGAGCGGCTCGTCAACCTGTATCGCCAGACGAAGGTGGTGGGCGGACTCTTTCGCTCACTCGGCCAGGAGGCGGACGCGGTGGGGAGCGCGTACGCGCTCGACCGCACGAAGGGCGACTTCCTCTCGCCGCTCATCCGCAACCTCGGGTCGATGCTCGTGCAGGGCGCGCGGCCGACGGAGATCCTGCGCCAGTACATGGCCAAGGGTGATTCGCCCACACGGGGACGCGAGCTGAACATCCACTTCGGTGATCTCGAGCGCGGGTTCATCGGGCAGATCTCGCACCTGGGCGACATGGTACCGGTGATGGCCGGTGTCACACTCTCGTTCAAGATGCGCGGGCAGGACCGCGTTGGTCTCGTGTATATCGGCGACGGCGCGACGAGCACCGGCGCGTTCCACGAAGGGATCAAC
Organism: Gemmatimonadaceae bacterium; assembly: GCA_035687925.1. Taxonomy (GTDB): domain Bacteria; phylum Gemmatimonadota; class Gemmatimonadetes; order Gemmatimonadales; family Gemmatimonadaceae; genus DASSNR01. The sequence continues at coordinate 1,496 of DASSNR010000215.1, forward strand.
TTCGCAGCGGTACAGAAGTGTCCGCTCGTCGTGATCGTCGAGAACAACGGCTACGCCTACTCGACGCCGACCTCCAAGCAGACGGCGGCGCAGTCGTTCAAGGACAAGGCGATGGCGTACGGGATCCCAGGCGAGGAAGCGGACGGCAACGATGTGCTCGCGACGTACGACGTCACGAAGCGCGCGGTCGACCGTGCGCGGCGCGGCGAGGGTGTCACGCTCATCGAACTCAAGACCTACCGCAGGAAGGGGCACGCCGAGCACGACAATCAGTCCTACGTGCCGGCTGGCGAGATCGAGTGGTGGGAGAAGAACAACGATCCGGTCGATCGCTACGTGAGCGTGCTGCTCGAGAAGTACGGCGTGACGCGCGAGCGGCTCGAGGAGATCGATCAGCGCGTGCAGGCGGAGATCGATCGCGCGACGGATGAAGCGGAGACGTCGCCGCCGCCCGAAGCGACCGACGCGCTCACCGGTGTGTACGCCGAGCCGTCGCAGGTTGCGCCGCTCTGGTATCGCGCGGGCGTCGCGAGCGCGGTCGACGGGCACGAGCGCCCTGCCGGGTGGGGGACCTACAATGGCTGAGGTCTCCTATCTCGAGGCGATCCGCCAGGCGCTCTTCGAGGAGATGGAGCGCGATCCCAACGTGTTCGTGCTCGGCGAGGACATCGGCGCGTACGGCGGCGCATTCAAGGTGACGGAAGGGTTGCTCGCGAAGTTCGGAGAGAGTCGTGTCATCGACACGCCGATCTCCGAGGCGGCGATCGTCGGTGCGGCCGCGGGCGCTTCGCACATGGGGATGCGTCCCGTCTGCGAGATGCAGTTCATCGACTTCATCTCGTCCGCGTACGACATGCTCACGAACTACGTGGCGACGGCGCGGTACCGCGCGTTCCTACCGTGTCCGATGGTGGTGCGCGGTCCGTCGGGCGGCTACGTGCGCGGCGGGCCGTTCCACTCGCAGAACCCCGAAGCCGCATTCCTGCACACGCCGGGGCTCAAGATCGTCTACCCCGCGACGGCGCACGATGCGAAGGGCTTGCTCAAGGCCGCGATCCGCGATGACGATCCGGTGCTCTACTTCGAGCACAAGTATCTGTACCGCCGCATCAAGGAAGAATTGCCACAGGGCGATTACGTCGTCCCAATTGGTAAGGCGCGGATGGCGCGCGAGGGGAAGGACATCTCGATCATCACGTACGCTGCGACCGTGTGGAAGTCGCTCGAGGCGGCGGAGCAGCTCGAGAAGGACGATGGGCTCTCGGTCGAGGTCCTGGACTTGCGTTCGCTCCTGCCCATGGACGACGACGCGATCATCGCGACGGTGAAGAAGACGAACCGCGTGATGATCGTGCACGAGGATACGCGCACCGGTGGCGTGGCCGGGGAGATTGCCGCGCGCATCAACGAGCTCGCATTCGAGTGGCTCGATGCGCCGATCTTCCGCGTGACGGCCGCTGACACGCCGCTGCCGTACTCGCCGTCGCTGGAGGACTACGTGCTCCCGCAGACCTCGGACATCGTGAACGTGGCTCGTCGCCTGGCGGCGTACTGACGGTGGCGGAGCAGACACGCCCGCGCTCGAATCTGGCGCGGAACGCAGGACTCGGTTGCTTCCTGATGGTCCCCGGCCTGTTCGGCGGCGGGATGCTCGGGATGATGGTGGCGTGGGTGGTCGGGCAGGTACAGCGATGCCCGGCACCTGATGGATTGCCGGCATGCAATCCGTGGAGCTACTGGGTCGTTGGAATGATCCTCGGCACGGTGCTCCTGCCCGCCATAGTGCTGTGGCGTCTGAGGCGAGGCGCTAAGGCTGAGAACTCAGAGAGGAGTTGATCCGGTGGCACGCATAGACGTGATCATGCCGCAGATGGGCGAGTCGATCGCTGAGGGGACACTCTCGCGATGGCTCAAGCAAGTGGGCGACGAGGTAAAGCGCGACGAGCCGATCTTCGAGATCTCGACCGACAAGGTCGACGCGGAGATTCCGGCGCCGGCCGCTGGCGTGCTGGCGGAGATCCTCGTGCAACAGGGGCAGACGGTGCCCGTGCAGACCGTGGTGGCTCGGCTGGAGACCGAGAAGGGGGCGATGGTTGGAGTGGGGGCGCCGACGGCGCCAAGTGGGGCGTCGGTGGCGAGCGAGGCACCCGGCGCTGGGGGCCCCCCCCCTGTCGGCGAAGCTACCGCGTCCGCCCTGGCGAATCACCATCCTTCCGCCGCGACCCCGCCCCAATTCACGCCGCCCTCCACCAGCGGCAACGGCAACACGTTCGAGGACCGCGTCCGTACCAAATCCTCGCCGCTGGTACGAAAGATCGCCGCCGAACACGGAATCGAAATCTCCGCGCTCCACGGCACCGGCGTCGCGGGCCGCGTCACGAAGAAGGACATCCTCCAGTTCCTGGAGTCCGGCGCGCACGCGCCTGCCGTCCAGCGGCCCGGTGCTCGCCCCGGCGCACCGGTTCCGCCATCCATGCACGCGCCCGCCGGCATCGAGCCGAGCGGCCCGCTCCCCGAGCCGTGGCCCGGCGATATCGTCGAACCGATGTCCGTCATGCGGCAGCGCATCAGCGAGCATATGGTGCTCTCGCGGCGTACCTCGGCGCACGTCACCTCCTTCATGGAGATCGACTTCACGCGCGTCGCTCGGCTCCGCGCGAAGCATCGCGCCGACTTCGAGGCCGCGAGCGGGCAGAAGCTCACGTACATGCCGTTCATCATCAAGGCGGTGGTCGACGGGCTGAAGGCGTTCCCCGTCGTGAATGCATCGGTGGCGGGATCGAACGTCATTTACCGCAAGCAGTACAATATTGGCGTTGCCGTCGCGCTCGACTGGGGGCTCATCGTCCCCGTCATCAAGCACGCCGACGATCTCTCGCTCACCGGGATCACGCGCGCGCTCAACGATCTCGCGAACCGCGCGCGCGCGAAGAAGCTCGATCCGAGCGAGGTGCAGGACGGTACCTTCACCATCACCAATCCTGGCGTTTTCGGCTCCCTGATGGGGACGCCGATCATCAGTCAGCCGCAGGTTGCGATCCTCGGCGTCGGCACCATCGAGAAGCGTCCCAAGGTGATCGCGGGCGCCGACGGCGAGGACACGATCGCCATCCGCACCTGCGCCTATTTCTCGATCTCGTTCGATCACCGCATCATCGACGGTGCGGTGGCCGATCAGTACCTCGCGCATGTGAAGCACACCATCGAACACTTTCCGGAGGCCGCGCTCTGACCATGCCGCGTGCACTCACGCTGCAACGTTCCATCGTACCGCCCGCAGATCGCAAGAAGTTCATGGAGCGACTTCGGGCGCGTCGTTCCTACTATACAGGCGCGAACTGCGAGTTCTGGGTTTTCGAGGAGAGCGACATGCCGGGTGCCTACATCGAATTCATCGAGGCGGCCGACGAGAGGACCCTCGCTGACGCGTTGACGGGTGCGCCGCAGCACGTTCTGGACGCCGCCCGCATCTATCACGAAGTGGAGTTGAAGTAGCATGCCCATTCGCACGATCACGATCGACGGCGCAGTGTGGAAGGTGACCCCTTCGGGTCGTGTCACGCAGTACGACCGCGATGAGTTCGCGCTGATTTTCGCGCGCGAGGAGGGCAATCGTCGCGAGCTGCGCGTGACGCGCTACTCGCCGCAGGGGTCGCGGTGGCGCGATCAGTCGCTGGCCGAGCTCACGGACGATGATCTCCGCCGGCTGTTCGCGCACTCCCAGCCGAGCTTCACCTCTCCCGAGGTCGGCTACGTCCGGTGACCGGCGCTGTTGAATCCGGCGCGCCGGACGGGCGCTTCATCGATCTCCACATGCACTCCACGGCGTCCGACGGCGCGCTGGCGCCGCGTGACGTCGTCGCGGCCGCAGCGAATGCGGGGCTCGCGACGATCGCGCTCACGGATCACGACACGCTGGACGGCGTCGAGGAAGCTCGCGGCGCCGGCGAGTCGATGGGCGTGCGCGTGGTGCCGGGGATCGAGCTCAGCGCGCACGAGGGGAACAAGGAGCTGCACCTGCTCGGGCTGCACATCGAGCGGGTCGACGAGATCGAACGGGATCTCGCGCAGCTCCGCGCGTCGCGTCGCACGCGTGCCGAGCGTATCGTCGAGCGACTCAATGCGCTCGGCGTCCCAATCACGCTCGAGGCCGTGCTCGAGGAGGCGGGAAGCGGTGCGATCGGGCGGCCGCATGTCGCGCGCGTGATGGTGCAGCACGGCTGGGCGCGCGACTTCCGCGATGCGTTCGACCGCTACCTCGGTGCGGGCCGGTCGGCGCACGTCGCGAAGCAGCAGTTCGATGTCAAGGACGCGATCGCATTGGTGCACCGCGCGGGCGGGCTCGCCATCTTCGCGCATCCCGGCCCGGACGCGACGCGCGAGCATCTCGCGTCGCTCACCGCGATCGGACTCGATGGCGTCGAAGTGTTGCACCCCAGTCACTCGGCGGAGGATGTTGCGCGCATCGGTGCGCTCGCCGATCATTTGCGTCTCGTGCCGAGTGGCGGTTCCGATTGGCACGGCGCGTCGGACGGACCGCGGACCATCGGCGGCATGCACGTACCGGCTGCATGGCTCGAACGGCAGGAAGCGCGCGTGCAGGAGCGCGCGCGGCGCAACAAGGTGGCCTGATCCGAGCGTTGTCATTCCGAGCGAAGCGAGGAATCTCGGGCGGGGCAGCGGGATTGCTCCGTCACACTACGAAGTCGGAATCACACTACTGAACATCTGGAACACCGCAATGGAACCATTGCTCTCCCTCGGCGCGCCAGCGCCGGAGTTCACCGCGCAGGCGAGCGACGGCGCAACGTACGCGCTCGACGAGCTCCTACGTCGCGGGCCAGTCGCACTCTTTTTCTATCCCGGCAACAACACGCCTGGCTGAAACAACCAACTCTCCGCCGTGCGCGATGAGATCGAGTTGTTCAGGCAGGCCGGGGCGCAGCCCCTCGGTGTGAATCCGGCGAGTGTGGACGCTCACCGCAAGTATGCGGACAAGTTCGGCTTCGGCTTCCCGCTCGTGAGTGATCCGGATCGCGTGATCGCCAGTGCGTATCATGCGCTCAAGGAAGACGGGCGCGGCATCCAGCGCACGGTCTACGGCATCGCGCGCGACGGCACGATCGCGTTTGCGGCGCGTGGCGCTCCGCCACCGGCCGAGATCGCGGCGGCGCTCGCCAAGTAGCGTGGAGCTTCGCGGCAACGTTGCGCTGGTCACCGGCGCGGGGCGCCGCGTGGGACGCGCCATCGCGCTCGCCCTCGGCGCGCGCGGGATGCGCGTCGCCGTGCATTATCACGCATCGGCGGACGGGGCGCAGCGAGCCGCCGAGGAGATCACGGCGGCCGGCGGCGACGGATGGCCGATCGCTGCAGATCTGCGCGATCCGCTCGCAGCGGAGCCGCTGATGCAGCGCGTTGCCGAACACTTCGGTGCGCTCGACGTCCTCGTGAACTCCGCGGCCATCATGCTCCGCACGCCGCTCGATACGGTGACGCCGCAGCAGTGGGACGAGATGTTCGCCATCAATCTCCGCGCACCGTTCTTCTGCGCGCGTGCGGCCGCGACGGTGATGGGCGACCGCGGCGGCGTCATCATCAACATCGCGGATCTGGCGGGGATGGAGACGTGGCCGGCGTACATCCCGCACGGCATCACGAAGGCCGGCGTGCTGCAGATGACGCGCGCCCTGGCGCGCACGCTCGCACCGCATATCCGCGTGAATGCCATCGCTCCCGGCGCCGTGCTCCTTCCTGAATCGTGGAGCGCCGCCGACGCCGAGCGTCTGGCGCGCACGACGCCGCTGCGCCGGCTCGGCTCGCCGGTGGACGTGGCGCAGGCCGTCATCTATCTGCTCGAGGCCGACTACGTGACGGGCGAGACGCTGGTGGTGGATGGCGGCCGACACGTTCGCTGATGTTTGGCGGGCGCCGCTCCGCCGGCAGCGCTATCTTACGCAGATGCAGCGGGACGCGGAACGCTACGGCACGATCGTCATCGTCGGCGGCGGGTGCTACGGATCGTACTACGTGCGCCAGCTACAGCGCGCGATGGCGGCCGGCGCGCTGTCGTACGAGCGCATGCTCGTGGTCGATCGAGATCCGCAGTGCCGTGTGGCGACCCAGCTCGAGCACGATACCGCGTCGCACGACGACGCGTACCGTGCGACGCGATCGCATCCCGAGGTCGTGGTCCGCGAGTGGCGGGAATTCTTCCGCGAGTATTTCGCGCATTCCGCGCGCAGCGGCGTGGCGGCCGAACGCGATGCGATCGTCCCGTCGCCGCTCATGCCGCATCTGATGTTCGAGTGGTTGCTGCAGCGCGCGCGTGAACGGTGGCCGCACCGACAGGTCGAATCACGCGCGCTGCGCCGCGAGCCGTCGATGCCGTGGCAGCAGGCGGCGCCTGACGGTACCCACTACGTGAGCTTCGCCGAGTGGGTGTGTCCGATCAACTACATCGAGCCGCCGCTCTGCCCGGAGATTCGCGGGCCGCGGACATGGAGTATGCCACCTGCGGTGCGCGCGTACGTCGCGGCGGAGCGTGCGCGCGGGCACGATTTGGCTGGTCCGGTTGTTTTTCATTGTCGGCATCGCGCGTACGGCGTTGGGATGTTCGACACGCGCGATGTGCTCGCCGGTGATCGGCTCGTGGCCGTGTCGGGCGCCGAGCGGGCGACGGACGTGCTCGTGGGCACAGTTTCGCACTGCCACGGCGCGCTGAGCATTCTGGCCGTCGGCGCACCAGTCGCCGATACGCGATCACCGCGGGGCCCGACGCTTGCGACATCGACGCGAACTGCGTGACGCCGCGTGCGTCGCGCACCTATAGACGAGGACTTCGACGTGGGACAGACGGCTGACCACGAGGTGGTGATCATCGGCTCCGGGCCCGCGGCGTGGACCGCGGCAGTCTACGCGGCGCGCGCCAACCTGCACCCGGTCGTGTACGAGGGCGAGCCCGTGGGCACGTCACTCCCGGGCGGACAGCTCATGACCACGACGGAAGTGGAGAACTTCCCGGGCTTCCCCAAGGGGATCACAGGCCCCGAGCTCATGGAGCACATGAAGGAGCAGGCGCTGCGCTTCGACACGCGCGTCGTGTCGGAGAACATCGTCAGCGTCGATTTCTCGACGCACCCGTTCCGCCTCACGCCGAGCTACAGCCACCCGATCACGGCGCTGTCCGTGATCGTGGCCACCGGCGCGAACGCGAAGTGGCTCGGGGTGCCGAACGAAGAGCGGTTGGCGCAGAGCGGTGGCGGCGTGAGCGCCTGCGCGGTGTGCGACGCCGCGCTGCCCATCTATCGCGATCAGGTGCTCGCGGTGATTGGCGGCGGTGACACGGCAATGGAGGAAGCGCTCTACACGACGAAGTTCGCGCGTGAGGTGATCATCATCCACCGGCGCGATCAGTTCCGTGCATCGAAGGTCATGGCCGACCGCGTGCTGGCGCATCCGAAGATTCGAGTCCTTTGGAACAAGAAGGTCGTGGAGATACTGGGCTACGAGTACCTGACCGGCGTGCGGCTGGAGGACGCGGTGACGGGCGAGCGGAGCGATCTCGAGGTCGCGGGGCTCTTTGTCGCGATCGGCCATCAGCCGAACACGGCGTTCCTCGATGGCCAGCTCGATCTCACGCCGCACGGCTACATCAAGACGCAGCCCTGGCGGACGGCGACGAACATCCCCGGTGTGTTCGCGGCAGGCGACGTCATGGACGACTACTACCGGCAGGCGATCACCGCAGCGGGCACCGGGTGCATGGCGGCGCTCGAGGCCGAACGATGGCTCGCGCACCAGGGGTTCGGCGAGTCACCGATGGTGGAGACCGCCGAGGCGCCGGTGCCGAGCGATGCATCGACTGGCGCCGATTGATCCGTGAGGTTGAACGGGATGGAGATCCAGACGCTGACCGTCGGCACATTCCAGGAGAACGCGTACCTCGTGATCGACGACGAGACGCGTCACGCCGTGCTCATCGATCCCGGCGCCGAAGGTGAGCGGCTGGTGGCGGCGGTCGACTCGGCCGGCGCCAAGCTGCAGGCCATCTGGCTCACCCATGCGCACGTCGATCACGTGGGCGGCATCGCGGCGGTGAAGCGCGCGACCGGCGTCCCGGTGCTCATGCATCCCGCCGGCGCACCGTTGTACGAGGGCGCCGTGCAGCACGCGCTCTTCTTCGGCCTCTCGATCGAGGAGCCGCCGCCCGTCGATGCCCCGCTTACCGAGGGGCAGACGCTCGAGTTCGGGTCGCTCGCATTCGAGGTGATGGAGACCCCGGGCCACGCACCGGGGCACGTTGTCATCCATGGGCACGGCGTGGCGTTCGTCGGCGACTGTCTGTTCGCCGGCTCGATCGGCCGGACCGATCTCCCATTTTCCAACGGCGCGCAGCTCGCGAGCTCGCTCGCGCGGATTGCCGCACTGCCCGAAGACACGATGGTGTACCCGGGGCACGGGCCGGTGACGACGATCGGACGCGAGCGTGAGACGAATCCGTTCCTCAACGGCGCCGCACGCGTCCCGGGGGCGGCGTGAGCGTGCCGTCGGTGCGAGCCGAGCGCCCGGTTGACGCGCGAACGACATCGTCCGTGTCCACTCGCGGTACATCGACGGCGAGCATCGTCATTCTCTCCGTCTGGCTCGGCGCAGTCGCGTACTTCATCGCCGTCGTCGCGCCGGCCGCGTTCCGCGTGCTGCCCGAGCGGACGCTGGCCGGCGCGCTCATCGGTCAGACGCTGCCCGCGATCTTCATCGCTGGGATCGTGGTGGGCGTGCTCGTTGCGGGGCTGGC
>DASSNR010000229.1:0-6384 GCA_035687925.1 Gemmatimonadaceae bacterium
GACATTCCGGTAGCCATCAAGGTGCTCAAGCCGCAATATGCGGGCGAGGAGAGCTTCGAGGCGCGGTTTCGTCGGGAGGCCTCGACCGCGGCCAAGCTGCGCCACCCGAACATCGTGCGCATCCTGGGCGTGGGACGGGAGGACGACGCCGTCTACTTCGCGATGGACTACCTCCCGACCGGGCTGGATGAGCGGCTCCGCATCATGGGCACGCTTCCCGAGCCCTTCCTCATCCGACTGGGGATCGATGTCGCCGCTGCGCTGGCGTTCGCGCACCGCGAGGGCGTCATCCATCGCGACATCAAAACGGACAACATCCTCTTCGACGAGCACGGGAACGCAGTGGTCGCCGACTTCGGCATCGCCCGCGCGATCTCCGGTTACATCGAGGAGACGCGTACCAACATGGTCGTCGGCACGCCGCAGTACTTCTCCCCCGAGCAGGCGCGCGGTCAACCGTTGGATGGCCGGGCCGACGTCTACTCGCTCGGCGTGACGCTGTTCCGCTGCGCTACCGGCGTGCTCCCCTTTCAGGGCGACGACTGGTACGACATCGCGCGGCAACACGTAGAGGAGCGGCCGCCTCGACCCGGCTCGTTCAATCCGGCGCTCTCGCGCGAAACCGAGCGCGTCATCCTCAAGTGCCTGGAGAAGAATCCGGAGGACCGCTACCCGACCGCTGACGCGCTGCACGTCGAGCTGGCGCAGCTCCTTGGCTTCCCCACTCCGCCGGAGCACGAGCTGACCGTCAGCCTGCCGACGCCGACGACGGGGCCTCGTCTCGTCGCGACCACGACGGCGCGGCGCCATCGTCGACGGGTGATGCTGCGGTGGGCGGTGTCCGCTGTGGTGGCGGTCCTCTCGCTGGTGGTCTTCGCCCTGAGCGCTGCGCGTACCCGGGGACACGCGCCCGTGGCAACTCCGACGGCGAACGCCGACTCGCTCAGCCCGGATACGAGCGGTCTCGCGACATCGGCACCGACAATGGCGGCTACGGATTCCACACCGCTCGATAGTGCGGCCCGCGCGCAAGCGGCCCGTCGGCACGTCGGGCCAATTCTGCCGCCACGCGTCCTGTCCATCACGGCACCGCCGGAGGCGGTGGTGTCGATCGGCGGCGTTCGTGTGGGGATGGGAAATTGGCAGAGCGATACGATCCGCCCCGGCACCTACGACATCACCGGCTCGCTGCGAAGCATCTCGAACTGCTCGAGTGCACGCGAGACGCAGCGTGTGCAGGTCACGGAGCACGGCACGACCGAGGTGACGCTCGCTCCTCGTCCCTGCGGCTGGCTGCAGCTCGATCTCGGACCCAAGGGCGTGCAGTACCTCGTCACCGCATTGGATGGTGACACGGTGACGCAGAGCACGGTCATCCCTACGAACGGTGTGGTGCTCCCCGTGGGACGCTACGGACTGAGTGTGAGCGGGCGCTACTGCGCGACGTACACGAGCACCATTGCGATCCGGGAGGGTGAAGTGCACCACGAGCGGGCGCGCCTCTTCTGCAATCCTCCCACACGGTAAGCATCTCGAGTCTCGGCGCGTCATCACGCGCCGAGCGCTCAGAAGGGATGCTTGGCGATGACTGCTCCTACCACAGCGCCGATCGCCGTACCAATCCAGAATACCGACTTGCGATACCACGGCACTGATGGCTGCATCAGCAGCGCCACGTGGTCCGTTGTGACGCGCGTCGTTTGTCCCGTGACGAGCGCCTTCGCCTGCCCTGCGCTGTCGTTCACCTGCACGACCGTGAATCGTGCGATCAGCGCATCCCTGCGCGCGGGATCGACCGCAATGCCGTGCGCGCCCGTCCGCACCCACGAGTGATGGCCGACCGCGAACGAGAAGGTGCTGTCGCCCACGCTCGTGATCTCGAAACGCACGGCTGTGTCCTGCGCGCGGGCAGCGCGCGGCAGCCCGACGGAGATGGTCGCGAGCGCGGCCATCACGACGATCGCCCGCACGCGCTTTAGGGAGTGAAGAAGGATTTCACGAGGCTGGTAATATCGTTGTACATCACGAGCGCGAAGATCAGTCCGATCGCGACGAGTCCGAAGCGGAGAATGTACTCGCGGGTTCGCGTACTGAAGGACCGGCCCTTGATCGCCTCCGCCACATTCAGGACGATCTGACCACCGTCCAGGATAGGGATCGGGAGGAGGTTGAAGATCGCGACGTTGACGCTGAGAAACGCCACCAGCTGCAGCACGGTGTTGAATCCGGACATGGCGGCCTGTCTGGTGACGCGCGCGATGGTAATCGGTCCGCCGAGCTCGCGCACCGATGCGGCGCCGGTGACCAGCTGCTTGAGGACCTCCACGATGGTCCCGGCGTATATCAGCGTCCCTCGCCACCCAGCGGCGGCCGCCTGACCGGCGGAAATCGGGTCGCGGTCGCCGAGCGGCGGGTAGACGCCAATCTTGCCCACGGTCTCGAGCTTTCCGGTCACCGGATCCGGCTGCTGCACCGAATCGGGGCGCACTGTGACCGACTTGCGCACACTATCACGTGCGATCTGGAGGGTGATGGGGCGTCCCGGCGATCGCTCGACGCGCGTCTGCAGCTGGGGCCAACTCTCGATGGGCTGGTCGCCGAGCGCGACGATGCTGTCGCCAGCCTGGAGCCCTGCGTGCGCGGCCGCGTTCCCAGGGAGGACCTCGCCGATCACCGGAGGCATGTACGGCTGGATGGCGGCCGCGATCTCGCGCCGCGTCACGCCGGAATTGCCGTCGACGGGAATCGACACGGACGTTCGCTGCGTGCGCAGCACGAGCGTGTCGCTCCGGCTGCTGTCGAGCGTCGCCAGGAAGTCATCCCACGTCGTCAGCGTGTGCCCATTGAGGGCCACGAGGGTATCCCCGGGCGCGATCTGCGCCTTGAGCTGTGGCGCGCCGGGTACCTGCGTCACGGCGCCGATCACCCGTGTGCGCGTGACCACCGCGCCCTCGTGGAATGCGAGACCCGCGAGAATCACGAAGCCGAGGATCATGTTCATCGTCACGCCGGCGAACATGATGAGCAGCCGCGCCGCGAGCGACTTCGACTCGAACATCCGCTCCTCGGGCACCGGCTTCGGACCGAACGGCGCCATCGCATTCGGATCGTAGTACCGCGGCGGCTTCTCTCGCCCTTCGGCGATGGCCTCGGCGTCAGCGGGGTGCTGTTCACCACCGCCCTCGATGAAGGCCATGGCCTCGTCCTCGCGCGACGCCATGCGCACGTAGCCGCCGAGCGGAATGGCGGCGATCACATACTCCGTCTCGCCCCACTTGTGGCTCCAGAGTGCTGGACCGAAGCCGATGGAAAAGCGTGGGGCGTAGACGCCGGTCGCCTTGGCCGCGAGAAAGTGTCCGAGCTCGTGGATGAACACCACGAGCCCGAAGACGAAGACGATGGCGAGCGGGGTGCGGAGCCAGTCTAGCATGCGAACATCTCTCTCACGAAGCGGCGGGCTTGGGCATCGGCGTCCATGAGCGCATCTCTGGTGCCGCCTGGAGCTCCGGAGAGCGAGCTCAGCGCCCCGTCAATCGCCCGGGGAATGTCACCAAAGGGGATCGTGTTGGCCAGGAACAGCGCCACGGCCTGCTCATTGGCCGCGTTGAACACGGCCGGCGCGGCGCCCCCCGCACGCCCGGCTCCGATTCCCAGTCGAAGCGCTGGAAAATCGTCGACGCGGACGGGCTCGAAGGTGAGTGGCGACTGCCGCACCGGATCGAAGGCTGGTACCCCACTGTCGGCCACACGATCGGGGTGCGTGAGCGCGTAGAGCACCGGGAGCTCCATGCTCGGGACTCCCATCTGTGCCAGCACGCTGCCGTCCACGAACTCGACGAACGAGTGCACCACGCTCTGCGGGTGCACCACTACGTCGATACGGTCGTATGGGAGCCCGAACAGGAAGTGCGCTTCGATCACCTCGAGCGCCTTGTTGGCGAGCGTCGCGCTGTCGATGGTGATCTTGCGCCCCATGCGCCACGTCGGATGCTGCAGCGCATCGGCGAGCGTTGCGCGCTCGAGGCGCTCGCGCGGCCATTCACGGAACGGCCCGCCGGATGCGGTCAGCACGAGCCGGCGCACGTCGGACAGGCGGCGTCCGGCGAGGCACTGCAGGATGGCGCTGTGCTCGCTGTCCACCGGAACGATCTCGCCGCGGCCGGTGCGGCACGCCTCCGTGACGAGCTCGCCAGCGACGACCAGCGTCTCCTTGTTCGCGAGCGCGACACGCTTCCCCGCTCCGAGTGCGGCGAGGGTGGCGTCCAGGCCCGCGGCGCCCACCACCGCGTTCAGGACGACCGCTGAGTCCTCGCGGCACGCGGCTTCGACGAGGCATTCGGGCCCGCCCCTCCAGCCATTGCTCGGCGCTGCTGCGTTGCACACGAGTCCCACGAACGCGGGACGGAACCGCTCCACCTGCTCGCGGAGCAACGAGGCGTTCGCGAATGCCGTGAGCGCGGAGACGCGGAAGCGGTCGGCATGGCGCGAGAGCACGCGCAACGCGGTGGTCCCGATGGAGCCCGTGGACCCGAGAATGGCGACGCCCTGCTGCGTCATCGCACGACGGGAACGAGAATGTGCGGCATGTTCACGAGCCAGTATGCGACGGGGAGCGCAAACAGCAGACCGTCGATGCGGTCGAGCACGCCGCCGTGCCCGGGGATGATGTGCGAGCTGTCCTTGACGCCGGCCTCCCGCTTGAGGAGCGACTCCACGAGATCGCCGAGCTGCACGGCGACGCTGATCGCGATGCCGAAGAGCACGATGTCGCGCGGGCGAAGCGTGAGCTGCGCGATCGGCGCCAGCACACCGGACACGTACAGCCAGCACACGAGCACGCACAACACGAGTGCGCCGACGGCCCCTTCCACCGTCTTTCCGGGGCTCACCGACGGGAGGAGCTTGTGCCGGCCGATCGCGCGCCCCACGACGTACGCGCCGGTGTCCGACGTCCACGTGAGCACCAACGGCAGCAGGAGCAGGGCGCTCCCCGCCGCCCGTCCGACCGCGTAGTTGTCGTAGCGCAGAATGTACGCGTAGCTCAGCAGGCCGCCGGTGTAGATGATCCCGAGCACCGTCGACGCGCTGGCGCCCAGCGGATGTCGATCGGGACCTCGCATCCAGAGCGAGAGCGCGAGCACGAGCAACACCGCGAGCACGCCCCACGTGACGCGCGGCGACACGAGGCCGAGATACGTCGCGTGCATGACGAGCGGCAACACCGCCGCGATGACGATCCCGATGACGGAGAGCGGCTCGTACCCCGACTGCTCCGCGATGCGGAAGAGCTCCCAGGCGGCGAGTGCGGACGTAATCGCGAGCAACGCGCCGAGCGCGGCGCTCCCCACGTACACCGCAGCGAGCACGACAGGGATGGCGACGACTGCGAAGAGCACTCGCCGCGTGAGCTCGGAGCCCACAGGTCTATGCGGCGATGCTGCCGCCGCGTCGCCTGTCGCGCCGGTCGCCGAAGACGACGTCGGCGGCGCGTCGGACGGGCGCGGCGGGCGTGTCGAGCTCGGCATGGGCCGCCTGCCAGAGCGAGAGGGTGGAAATGCGCTACACCTCCATGATCTCGGCCTCTTTGGTCTTCAGTAGCTCCTCGAGGCGAGTCATGTGGTCATCGTGCAGCTTCTGCAGATCCTTTTCCGCGTGCTTCTTCTCGTCTTCCGACACCTTCTCCAACTTCTTGAGCTTGTCGCGCGCCTCGGTGCGCGCGTGCCGGATGCCGATGCGCCCCTCCTCGGCGAGCTTGTGCACGATCTTCACCAACTCGCGACGTCGCTCCTCGTTGAGCGCCGGAATGGGCACGCGAATGACGCCGCCCTGGTTCGCCGGATTGAGGCCGAGGTCCGAATCGCGAATGGCCTTCTCGATGCTCGCGGTCAGCCCCTTGTCCCACGGCGTCACGGTGAGCATGCGCGCCTCGGGTGCGGCGACGCTCGCCACCTGCGAGAGCGGCATCGACTGTCCGTACGCTTCGACGCGCACGGTATCGAGGAGATTGGTGCTCGCCTTCCCGCTCCGGATGGTGGAAAACTCCCGTCGGGAGTTTTCGATCGCCTTGTCCATCGCAGCGCGGCTGTCCTTGATGATCTGTGGAACCGTGCTCATTGAACGAGAGTCCCCACGCGCTCGCCGCGCACCGCGCGCGCGACCGCGCCCCGAGTGTGGATGTTGAGAACGATGATCGGCAGATCGTTCTCGTTGCACAGCGTGATCGCCGTCTGATCCATGACCCCCAGCCCCTGCATGATCACGTCGCGATAGCTGAGCTGCTCGTACAGCTTCGCGTTCGGGTCCTTCTTCGGATCGGCCGAGTAGATCCCGTCCACGCTGGTCGCCTTGATCAGTACGTCAGCGTGCATCTGGATCGCCCGCAGC
>DASSNR010000047.1:0-5518 GCA_035687925.1 Gemmatimonadaceae bacterium
CGTGATGAAGAGAAAAGCGCAGACGTCATGGGAGAGGCACTCGAGCCAGCTTTGCGTGGCTGGAGTCGGACGGGGAAGCGGAAGTTCTCAAGTTACGAAGCATCACCGCTGAAGCAAGGACGAATCGCGAGATGCGGCCGGGAGGCGGCACGGACGACGCGTGACGATTGACATAGGGGTGGGGGGTATATAGCTTCCATCCGGGACCTACAACCAACCGGAGGAAAGACCCATGGAACGCCTCGAGCTGCACATCGACGGCATGAGCTGCGACCACTGCGTGCGTGCCGTGCGCAACGCGCTGCAGCAGGTGAATGGCGTCACCGTCGAACAGGTGAAGGTCGGCTCGGCGACGGTCACGTACGATCCGGCGCGCGCGACGCGGCAGGAGATCGTGGAGGCGGTGAACGACGAGGGCTACGACGCCCACACCGCATCGGTGGCGTGAGCACCACGGCGAAGGTCACCTTCCCCGTGACGGGGATGACGTGCGCCGCGTGCCAGGCGCGCGTGCAGCGCACGCTCGCCCGACAGCCCGGCGTCACTGACGCCGCGGTGAACCTCATGCTCAACAACGCCGCGGTCACGTACGACCCGAGCGTCATCACCCCCGAAGGGCTCGTGGACGCGGTGCGCATGACGGGGTACGGCGCCGAGCTCCCCTCGGCGGCGCGCACGGCGTTCGAGGAGCAGGAGGCAGCGGGCGAGGAGCACGCGCGCGAGTACCGCGCACTCCGCATTCGCGCCGCGGCGAGCCTCGCCATCAGCGTGCTCGTCATGCTCCTCTCGATGCCGATCATGTCGGCCGCCGAGCACGCGGGGCTCGCGCGCTCCGCCGATCCGCTGCTGCGCTGGCAGATGACGGTGCTCACGCCCGCGCTCCGCGCCTGGTTGCCGTGGCTGTACGCGATCTCCGCGTCGGTGCTCACGTACATCGCGCTCGCACTCACGCTCGTCGTGGTCGTGTGGGCGGGGCGCCACTTCTACACGCGCGCGTGGTCGGCCTTCCGCCATCGCTCGGCGGACATGAACACGCTGATCGCGCTCGGCACGGGCGCGGCGCTGCTGTATTCGCTCGCGGCGACGTTCGCGCCCGGCGTCTTCATCGCCCACGGCATCGCGCCCGACGTGTACTACGAGGCGGTGACGTTCATCATCGCGCTCATCCTCGTCGGGAACATGCTCGATGCACGCGCGAAGAGTGAGACGTCGGCCGCGCTGCGTACGCTCGTGCGATTGCAGCCGAGGATCGCGCGCGTGGTGCGCGAGGATGGACGCGAAGCGGAGATGCCCATCGCGCAGCTGCGCTCGGGCGATGTGATCATCGTGCGGCCGGGTGAGCGGATTCCCGTGGACGGCGTGATCCTCTCGGGGACGAGCGCGGTGGACGAGTCGATGCTCACCGGCGAGTCGCTCCCCGTGGAGAAGCGCGCGGGCGATTCAGTGATCGGCGCGACGATCAACACGACGGGCGCATTCCGCTACCGCGCCACCACGCTCGGCAGCGACAGCGTGCTCGCGCAGATCGTCCGTCTCGTGCGCGACGCGCAGAGCTCGAAGGCGCCGATCCAGCGTCTCGCCGATCAGGTGAGCGCGATCTTCGTTCCCGTGGTCGTGTCGATCGCGATCGTGACGTTCGTGGTCTGGCTCGTGGCCGCGCCCGGTGCGTCGTTCCTTCCGGCGTTTTCGGCCGCGGTGGCGGTGTTGATCATCGCCTGCCCGTGCGCGATGGGCCTCGCCGTCCCGACGGCGGTGATGGTAGCCACCGGGAAAGGCGCCGAGCTCGGCATCCTCATCAAGGGTGGCGCCGCGCTGCAACGCGCGAACGACATCCAGACCGTCGTGCTCGACAAGACGGGAACGGTGACGGAAGGGAAACCGACTGTCACGGATGTGGTGACAGCGCGGGATGCGGGATGCGGGATGCGGGATGCGGGAACGGCATCAGTCGTCATTCCGAGCGCGAGCGAGGAATCTGGCTTGGGTGTCATTCCGAGCGTCAGCGAGGAATCTCGGTCAGCCAGGGAGATCCCTCGCTTCGCTCGGGATGACAAGGCAGTTGCGCTTCCCGCTTCCCGCTTCCCGCTTCCCGCATCCGATCTCCTCTTCCTTGTCGCGTCCCTCGAGCAGTCATCCGAGCATCCGTTGGCGGAGGCGATCGTGGGCTACGCGAAGGCGCGGTCGCTGGCGCTCGTGACGGCAGATAGGTTCGAGGCGCGGACGGGGCGCGGCGCCGCGGGGCGAGTGAATGGTGTCGATGTCCTCGTGGGGAACGAGCGGCTCATGTCCGAATCGTCGATCGACGTCGGCGAGCTGCGCGCGGAGGCCGAGCGTCTGTCGCTCGACGGGAAGACGCCGATGTACGTCGCGGTGGATGGCGAGCTGGCCGGTGTGATCGCCGTCGCGGATCCGATCAAGCCGAGCTCGGCGGAGGCGGTGGCGCGACTGCAGCGCATGGGACTCGACGTCGTCATGCTCACCGGCGACAACCGGCGAACCGCGGAGGCGATCGCGCGGCGCGCGGGCATCACGCGCGTGGTGGCGGAGGTCCTCCCCGAGGGGAAGGTGGCCGAGGTGAAGCGGCTGCAGGGTGAGGGGAAGGTGGTGGCGATGGTGGGCGATGGGATCAACGATGCGCCTGCGCTCGCGCAGGCGGATGTGGGCATCGCGATCGGCACGGGGACCGACGTCGCGGTGGAGGCGAGCGAGATCACGCTCATGCGCGGCGACCTGCGCGGTGTGGCGAGCGCGATCGCGCTCTCGCGCCGCACGATGCGCATCACCAAGCAGAATCTGTTCTGGGCGTTCGTCTACAACACGGTCGGGATTCCGATCGCAGCCGGCATTCTGTATCCGGCGCTCGGCATCCTGCTGAGCCCCATCTTCGCGAGCGCGGCGATGGCACTGAGCTCGGTGAGTGTCGTGACGAACAGCCTGCGACTCAGGAGGGCATGATGAAGGCAGAGCTCGAGATGTCGTGCGCGTGCGGCGTGCACGAGCACGCGAGCGGCGCGCGCAAGGCGGTCGGTGTCGATCCGGACATCAAGCGCCGGAACCTCACGCGACTTCGTCGCATCGAGGGGCAGGTGCGCGGGCTGCAGAAGATGATCGAGGAGGATCGCTACTGCGCCGACGTGATGACGCAGCTCTCGTCCGTGCACGAAGCGCTGCGCGCGGTGGGGCGCGAGCTCATGCGCAACCACCTGAAGCACTGCGCGGCGGAAGCGATCCGGTCGGGTGACCGCGAGCGGTCGGAAGGGATGTACGACGAGCTCGTGGACATGATGTACAAGCACGCGCGCTGACCGCGCGCCCTACGCGCTGCGCGCCAACGCGCGCGTCAGCGCGCCATCGAGGTAGATCGGCTCGAGCCCAGTGGCCCAGTACTCGAGCCCCGCGAGGTCCGGCTGCGTTGTCTCCTGCCCGGTACGCCGCCGATGGCCGCGGCGCGTCGCCGCATCTACCGTCGGCACGAACTCGATCCACGCCGTCCAGTGTCCATCGGGCTGCTCCTCACCGAAGATCTGCGCGCGGTAGACCGTGCCGTCGACGTCGGTCACGGTGGTCGAAGGTTCGTGGATGAGGACAGCCGCCATCGATGCTCACCATTGCGCCGCCATCAGCACGCGCGGCGCTCCGCGTCAAACCACGGTCGCGTGGTCGCGGTGGACCACCGGCGCGCGATCGCGCGTGCGGCGCGTCCACTCGTCCGCTCCATGCACGACGCGGGCCGGACGCGCGCCGACGATCTATGGCAGCTCCCACAACCCCTGCTCGATCCCACCATGGATGTAGATGGCGATCGTCCCGTGCCCCGGAATCTCCATCGGTGGCAGGGCAACCAACGCCCCGTCCTCCTCGACCGTCTGTGCCGCGTGCTCGATGTTCTGTACCCGGATGTACGTCCGCACGATCGGTCGCTCATCGGCGCGCAGCGGCGCGCGCACGCCCCAGCGCGAGCCGTCGGGGAGCACGGCGACGCGCGCGTTGCCGAGCGCCGGTTCCATCGGCTGGAACCGCCAGCCATGTGTCTTCGCGTACAGTGCACAGGTGGCCGTGACGTCGCTGGTGACGATCTCGGTGTAGTAGATGGTGTGTTCGGGGACCATGACGCAGTTGTGGTTCGAGGTCAGCAGTGTGGACCGCGCATAGCGAGAGAGATGAACGGCGATGCGACAGAGCTCAGACGTCGTGTCGGGTCCGCTACTCGCCGCGGAGTACGACCGCGGGATGTGTGCGCGCCGCTCGGCGCGCGGGAAGCAGCGTCGCGAGCAGCGTGACTATGACCAGCAGCACCGTTGCGATCCCGAACTCTACGACGCTGGTCGGCCTCACCTCGTAGAGCAGAGCGCGCAGAAATCTCGTCGCGCCGAGCGCTGCGATGAGGCCCGCGACGGTGCCGATTCCCACGAGCTTCAGTCCGTCGGCGAGTACCATACCGCCGATGCGCGTCGGCGCGGCACCGAGCGCGAGCCGAATCCCGAACTCGCGCATCCGTCCGCTCGCCGCGTACGCCACCACACTGTACACACCGATCACGGCCAGCAAGAGCGCCGCAGTGCCAGCGACCCCGATGAGCAGCATCGTGAGACGCACGCGGGCGGTCGCATCGGCCACGATCGAGTCGAGGGTGCGGATGTTCGCCGCAGGGACTCGATGGTCGAGCTCCAGCACAATTCGCTGAATCGTCAGTCCTGTAGGCAGCGGTGTTCCGCGTATCGCGTACTGCACATCCACTGGCCTGTACCACACCGGGTTGCTATCGGCCGGGAGACCATCGTCATCACGAAGGATGGGGAAATACACCATCGGCACGTAGCCGTCCTCGATGCGCCCCCACTGCACGTCGCCCACCACGCCGACGATCGAGAACGTTCTTGGCGGCGTGCCCGGGCCCGGTGTTCCCAGAACTCGGCGACCAACAACGTCCGTCGTCCCAAACAGACTCTTTGCGAGCCGTTCGCTCACCACCACGGCCGGCGTGCCGCGCAGATCGCCGGAGTGGAAGCTCCGTCCGGCGCGCAACGGAATCCCCATCGTCCGGAAGTAGTCGGCACTCGCCAGGTTGGCGGCCGCCGCGACCGTCGGCCGCTCTCCCGCATCACCGGCCTGGAGCTGCACATCGAGATGTGGCACGCCGCGACTCGCGAGAGGCAGGCGCAGCACGACACCGACGGACGTGACACCGGGGAGCGCGGCCAATCGGTCGACCAGCTTCGCGTGGAACGCCGCGCTCCTAGCGTATGACGCGTAACCATCCTCACCATATGGCAGCGACACCTGGAAGGCCATCGCATTTTCGGGCTGAAATCCGATGTCGGCGTTGTGGAGATTCCAGAAGCTGCGGCCAAGCAGTCCCGCCGCGACGAGCAGCACGAGCGCGATCGCCACCTGGAGCGCGACGAGGCCGTTCTGCGCGCGCCGCCACGCGCCGTTCGATGTCGACCGCGACGCGCGGAGACGATCGAGCAGCCCGGCCGTCCCCGTGCGCGTCAGCGCGATGAGCCCGACGGCGCCA
>DASSNR010000237.1:0-10591 GCA_035687925.1 Gemmatimonadaceae bacterium
AGGAGACGTTCTTCGTCTCCCAGGAGTGCCACCCGCAGACGATCGGCGTCGTGCAGACGCGCGCGCGCGCGCGTGGGATCACGGTGGTGGTCGGCGATCACCGCACGTACGAGTTCGGCCCCGAGGTGTTCGGCGCGCTGGTGCAGTACCCCGCCACCGAGGGCGGCGTCTACGACTACCGTGATCTCAAGGAGACGCTCGAGGCGAACGACGCGTTGCTCGTCGTCGCCGCCGATCTTCTCGCGCTCACCCTGCTCACGCCGCCCGGCGAATGGGGCGCGGACATTGTCGTCGGCAGCGCGCAGCGCTTCGGCGTTCCGCTCGGCTACGGCGGTCCGCACGCCGCGTACTTCGCCACGCGCGACACGCTCAAGCGCCAGATCCCCGGGCGCATCATCGGCGTCTCGCGCGATGCCGACGGGAAGCCCGCGCTCCGCATGGCACTGCAGACGCGCGAGCAGCACATCCGGCGCGAGAAGGCGACGAGCAACATCTGTACGTCGCAGGTGCTGCTCGCGGTCATGTCGAGCATGTACGCGGTGTGGCACGGGCCTACGGGGCTCCGCCGCATCGCGCAGCGCGTACATCGCCTCACGGAGACGCTGGCGGCGGGGCTGCGTCGCCTGGGCTACGAGGTGGCGCCCGACGTCTTCTTCGACACGATCCGCGTGGAGCTCGGGCCCCGGAAGCTGAGCGACGTGCTCGACGCGGCGCGCGAGTATCGCATCAACGTGCGCGTGCTGGGCGACGCGGCCGTCGGCATCTCGCTCGATGAGACGACGCTGCCGAGCGATGTGGCCGATCTCTTCGCGGTGTTCGGTGGAAGTGCGGTGAGCTTCACGCCGGAGGACGTGGCCGAGGAGGTCGACGACCGGTACGACGAGCGCTTCGCGCGCACGAGTCCGTATCTCACGCATCCCGTGTTCAACACGCACCACTCCGAAACCGAGATGCTCCGCTACATGCGGCGGCTCGAGTCGAAGGATCTCTCGCTCACGCACTCGATGATCCCACTCGGCTCCTGCACGATGAAGCTCAACGCCACGGCGGAGATGCTCCCCGTGACGTGGCGCGAGATCGGCGAGATCCACCCGTTCGCGCCGCGCGAGCAGGCGGACGGGTACCAGCTCATGTTCACGCGGCTCGAGGAAGCGCTGGCCGAGATCACGGGGTTCGCGGCGGTGTCGCTGCAACCGAACGCAGGATCGCAGGGCGAGTACACGGGGCTGCTCGTGATTCGGGCCTATCACGAGTCGCGCGGCGACACGCACCGCAACATCTGCCTCATCCCGCAGTCGGCGCACGGCACGAACCCGGCGAGCGCGGTGATGGCGGGGATGGATGTCGTCGTCGTGAAGACCGATGAGCGCGGGAACATCGACATCGAAGACCTGAAGGCGAAGGCCGAGGCGAACCGCGAGCATCTTGCGGCGCTGATGGTGACGTATCCCTCCACGCACGGCGTGTTCGAGGAGGGGATCCGACAGATCTGCGACATGGTGCACGCGAACGGCGGGCAGGTCTACATGGACGGCGCGAACATGAACGCGATGGTCGGGCTCGTGCGCCCGGGCGAGATCGGCGCCGACGTCTGTCACCTGAACCTGCACAAGACGTTCTGCATCCCGCACGGCGGCGGCGGTCCGGGGATGGGTCCGATTGCCGTGGCGCCGCAGCTCGCACCGTTCCTCCCCGGACATCCGGTGGAGGAGGTTGGGGGACGACAGGCGATCGGTCCGGTGTCGGCCGCGCCGTGGGGGAGCGCCAGCATCCTCCCCATCTCGTACCTCTACATCAACCTGATGGGGGGCGAGGGGCTCACGAAGGCGAGCAAGGTGGCGATCCTCAACGCGAACTATATCGCGAAGCGGCTCGCGTCACACTACCCGGTGCTGTACAAGGGCGCGCACGATCTGGTTGCGCACGAGTGCATCATCGACACGCGCTCGCTCAAGGCGTCCGCCGGTGTCGAGGTGGAAGACATCGCCAAGCGCCTCATGGACTACGGCTTCCACGCGCCGACGGTGAGCTTCCCCGTCGCGGGCACGCTCATGATCGAGCCCACGGAGAGCGAATCGAAGGAAGAGCTGGACCGCTTCTGCGACGCGATGATCGCGATTCGCGAGGAGGCCCGGAAGATCGAAGCGGGCATCTGGGACCGTCAGAACAACCCGCTCAAGAACGCGCCGCACACGATGGAGCGCGCCGTCTCATCGGAGTGGCAGCACCCCTACACGCGCGAGGAAGCTGTTTTCCCCGCCCCCTGGGTCCGCGCCTGGAAGTTCTGGCCCGCTGTGGCTCGCGTGGAGAGCGCCTTCGGCGACCGCAACCTCGTCTGCGCGTGTCCGCCGGTGGAGATGTATCAACAGTGAGTCAGTGAGTCAGTAGGTCAGTGGGTCAGAAACGACAGATAGGAGAAAGCAGAGAGGAGAAAGGAGAAACTACCTCGGCTGATCTCCTTTCTCCTCTCTCCTCTCTGCAGTTCCTGACCCACTGACCTACTGACTCACTGACCTACTTGCTTCTCATACTCCCCCGCCCCCAGCAGCTGCTCCTGCTCGGCGGGGTTTTTCATGCGGAGGCGGACCATCCAGCCTTCGCCGTAGGGGTCGGTGTTGACGAGGTTGGGCTCTTTGTCGAGGCGCTGGTTCACCTCGACGATCTCGCCGGAGACGGGGGCGAAGAGCTCGGAGACGGCCTTCACGGCCTCGATGGTGCCGAAGACGTCGTGCTTGCCGAACTTGTCGCCGACCTTGGGGAGCTCGACGTAGACGACGTCACCCAGCTCGCCCTGCGCGTAATCGGTGATTCCCACCTGCACGACGTCGGTCAGCCCCGTGGGCTTGATGTACTCGTGCTCCTCCGTGTACAGCAGATCATTCGGGATGTCAGCCACGCGCGACTCCGAGCCGGTTGAGTTCGGCGCGAAGTCTAGGGACGCCCTGCGGAGGTGTCAAGGAATTCGAGCGGGTCAGGATGCGGCGCGCGACGTCGCATCCGTCGGCGCATCGGCATCGTGCTCGAGCGCGTCCCACACCTCGTCGGCACGGCGCTGCAGCTCGTCGAGCGTGCCGATATTCTCGATCACGTAGTCGGCGCGCGCGCGCTTGAGCTCGGCGGGCATCTGTGCGGCGATCATGTGCATCGCATCGGCGGGGCTCAGGCCGCGGTCGTGCACGAGCCGCTCGAGCCGCACGGAGCGCGGCGCATCGACCAGCACGATGCGGTCGAAGCGTCCGACGAGGCCGCGCTCGAAGAGGAGCGGGATGTCCGAGACGACCATCCGCTCGCCCCGTGCGCGTGCCGCCGCGAGCTCTTCGTCGCGGAGCCGAGCGACTTCGGGGTGGACGATCTCGTTCAGCGCCTCCAGCTCGTCAGGATTCTGGAAGACGCGCTCGCGAAGCGCGGCGCGGTCGAGCGTTCCGTCGGCCGCCAGCACCGCGGAACCCCACCGCGTGGCGATCGCGTCCAGTGCGGGCGTCCCGACCTCGACCGCCCGCCGCGCCAGCTGATCGGCGTCGATGACCGTTGCCCCACGTTCCGCGAACCGCCGCGCGACCGTGGACTTGCCGCTCGCAATGTTGCCGGTGAGCCCGATGCGAAAGAGTTTCATGCCCTCGAGGGGGAAGCAGATTTCGGGCCCCAAGGTAGGGTGGTGGGGCGGGGGAGTCAACGGGAGCGGGAGCGAGATGCGCTGTGCGGGAAGCGGGAAGCGGGAAGCGGGAACTGCCTCGGAGGTGGAGGGTCTCTCCCCACGAGCCGTTACGAGTCCTGCTTCCCGCATCCCGCATCCCGCTTCCCGCTTCCCGCTTCCCGCTTCCCGCATAGCGCTACAACAGCGCCACCTGATCCTCGTCCCGCTTCGGCACCTGATGACAGTGCCGGCATCGAGCCTCGTACGATTCGCGGCCGCCGACCATGATCGTGGGGGAGTCGTAGCGCGCGGGCTTCCCCTCGATGAGCCGCTGGTTGCGGCTCGCGGGCCCGCCGCAGATGACGCAGATCGCGTGCAGCTTGTCCACCACGTCCGCGATGGCCATGAGCTGCGGCATCGAGCCGAACGGCTCGCCGCGAAAATCGGTGTCGGTGCCGGCGATGATCACGCGTACGCCCCGCGCGGCGAGCGACGTCGCGAGCGGGACGATCCCGTCGTCCAGGAACTGCGCCTCATCGATGGCAATGACATCGGCCAGGTCGTTCACCTGCTGCGCGATCTGCATTGATGAATCGACCGGGAGAGCCTCGACCTTCTGCCCATCGTGGCTCGAGATGGCGAACACCCCGTGATACCGATCGTCCAGGTGCGACTTGAAGACCTGCACCTTCTTCTTCGCGATGATCGCGCGGCGCACTCGGCGGATGAGCTCTTCACTTTTCCCGCTGAACATCACGCCGGAGATGACCTCGATCCATCCGTTGCGCGTGCTGTAATACACCTGATCCATGTGCCGTGTTAAGAATTCGGGCCGCGCGGAGGACGGGGATGCTCGTCGCGGTCACGGAAACGTGGCCGCTCGCTCCGCTCTCCGCGGTCGCGCCGCTCGCCACGCGGTGCGCGGCGCTCCTCGCGTGGCCCACGCTCGCCGCGCTCGCGCCCTCGCCCCATCGGCCCGCCACCTCGCGGTCCGCCCGAACGCTCGCGCGACGGCCGCTCCGTTGCCGGACGCGCGACGAGCTGACGCCCGCGCATCGTGATCCCCGTGAGTCCGCTCGTGATCGCCGGCACATCGCTCGCCGGGACCTCGATGATCGTGTGATTGTCGCGCACATCGATCTTCCCGATGTGATCGACCGGGATGCCGACTTCGTTGGCGATCGCGCCCACGAGCTCGCGCGCACCGATGTTGTCGCGCGTGCCCGCGTTCACGAAGATCTGCGCCATCCCAGGCGCCGCGCCCTCGCGCTCCGCTTCACGCGCTCGAGGCTCCTGCTTCGCGCGCTCTCGCTCGCGCTCGAGCAGCCGTAGCACCGCCGCGGCGATCTCGATCCCGTCGAACTCGCGGAGCAGCGGTTCCAGTGTGAGCATCTCGCGCGGCGGCGCACCGTCGCGAAGCGTCGTGCGGATCTCATCGCGCGTCCCTTCCTGCCGCTGTCTGGCGCGCTCGGCGGGTCCGGATAGCGTGAGCGCCGACACCTGTCCGCCTGCTGCCAGCGCACGCAGCGCCGAAAGTTGGCGTGGCCGGACGAGCGCGATGACGGACGGCGCACTCTCGCCGACGAGCGCGCGCAACTCCGCCGGTGTCGCGGGCAGCTCGGAGAGCACGAGCAGCGTCGCCTCGGCCACCGGCTCGCCGCGCGTCACACGGACCGATGGCTCGTCTTCGCCGTATCCCAGTGCGCGAATCGTTTCCGAAACCTCGACGGCACCTTCGTCCGAGCGCGCATAGATGGCGGCCACGTCGGGATCGAGGTCGTCGAGAAGTCGCCGGAGCGTCGCGGGCTGCGCCGCGCGCGCGACCGTCACGTACCGCACATCGATGGGACGCGCTTCGGCAGCCTGCTCGCCGCCGACGCGCCGCGGGCGCCGAGCATACCGTTCGACGATCTCCTCTACGGCGGGCGAGAGCTGCGACGCCGACACGACGCGAGCCGCGTCTTTGGGGACCTCGGCCATCACCGCCTCGAGCGGCTCCGCAGCGCCGCTGTCGAGGATGACATCGACCCACGCGAGCACGAGCGTGCGCACGTCGTCGAGCTTGAGTGCGGAGTTGCGGATGAGCTCGAGCACATCCGCGCTCGTGCCGGCGACGGCGGGTGCAGGGCGCGACGCGAGCAGCCGCTCCGCCCGCCGCACGCCGGTGATCGGCAGCACGCGCACTGGCGTCCCGCGTGCCGCCCGCGTCGCGGCCTTGGCCACCGCGATTGCCATGTCCGTGTCGGCGGTCAGGACGAGCAGCTGCGTTGCCGAGGCGTCGGGATCCACGCGCTCCAGCACCGGGTCGATCACCTGTGACACGGCCGCCGCATCCTCGGGCAACACATACAGCACATTCTGGCCGCGGATCGTCCCCGCTCGCCCACGCTCGTCTTGTTCCATCGTCTCGTTCCGCTCCGTTATCAATGGCGCCGCAGCCTATCGGCTGATAAAGTATAGCGGTGTCGTTCGTCGCCCTCCATACATGCAGGTGTTCCGTGTCCGAGATCAGCAGCACACACGCGCCATTCGTTCCCTCCTCCAACATCGCGCAGCTCAAGGAATCGGCGACCATCGCCGTCTCCATGCGCGCGAAAGCGCTGCGGGCGGAGGGACGCAACATCATCGACCTCGGTGCCGGCGAGCCCGACTTCGATACGCCCGAGTTCATCCGCCGCGCGGCCGCGCGCGCGATCGACGCCGGCGCGACGCGCTACACGGCGACCGAAGGGATCCTCCCACTCCGACAGGCGATCGCGTCGCAGGCGAACGCGATCTACACGGGCGAGGACGCGATCGGCGCGGCCGATGTCGTCGTGTCGACAGGATCGAAGCAGTCGCTGTTCAACGCGGTCTTCGTGCTCTTCGGTGAGGGCGACGAGGTGCTGATCCCGACGCCGAGCTGGACCAGCTACTACGAGATGGTCGCGCTCGCACGTGCGACCGCGGTGCCGGTGTACGGCGCGCGCGAGCACGATCTCAAGGTGACGGTCGCCGATCTCGAGGCGGCGGCGACGCCGCGCACGCGTGGGGTGATGCTCAATTCGCCGTGCAATCCGACGGGCGCGGTGTACGATCGCGCGGAGCTGGAGGCGATCCTCTCGCTCGCCGACGATCGCGGCTGGTGGGTGATCAGCGACGAGATCTACCAGCGCATCTGCTACGACGGCGTGGCACCCTCCATGCTCGACGTTGCGCGCGGTCGCGATCGCCTGATCGTCGTGAACGGCGTTGCGAAGGCGTACGCGATGACGGGGTGGCGCATCGGCTGGGCGATCGCGCCGCGCGCGGTGGCGAAGGCCATGACCGCGCTGCAATCGCACACGACGCACAACGCAGCGGCCGGCTCGCAGCACGGCGCGCTCGCCGCGCTCACCGATCTCGATGCCGCCGATGCCGCGGTGCACGCGATGGTCGCGGAGTTCCATGCGCGTCGCGACGCGGTCGTGCGTGAGGTTCGACAGGAGCCAGGGCTCGCGTTCGTGGAGCCCGCGGGCGCATTCTATCTGTACATGAACGTCGCCGGTGCGGTGCGCGACTCGGCCGACGCAGGCACCGCGTTCGCGAAGCAGCTGCTCGAGCGGCACGATGTGGCGATCGTTCCGGGCGCGGCATTCCTCACGCCCGAGTGGGTGCGCATGTCGTACGCGGCACCCATGGATCAGGTGGTCACGGGCGCGCGGCGCATCGTGCAGGCGTTCAGGGAGTTGCGCGGATAACAGCCGGCTGCACCCACAGAACTGCGACCTCGGACTTCGGAGAGCGCACGTGAAGATCACGATGCAGGTGGAGCCCGCAGGCGGAGAGCTCGTGCCCGTGGAGTATCGATGGGACGTCGACACCGCCATCCTCATCGCCACGTTCAGGGAGCCGAACAACGGTGCGAACGGAGTGTCCGGTTCGATCGAGCTCGCGGGGAAGGATGGCTCGTGGCTCATCCTGGATCTGCAGGGCGGGAGCCTCGGCGGCGTCGAGGTCGCGGTGTGGCCCGATGTGAAGCACGTGACGTCTCTTGCTCCGCCGAGCGGAGTCGAGAGCGTCCGCATGGTCGTCGCCACGACGCGCGAGAAGCCCGGCGTCACGCTGCTGCAGATGGACACGACGCTCATCGCCGAGTCGGATCAGGAGGAGCACGTGATACACTTCCGTATCGGCTCCACGCCCGCCGCGCGCACGGTGCGCATCGCGCGCGATGTGCTCGTCGATCTCAGCGAGCAGCAGACCCTTCGCGGGATCTGGATGCTCAACGTCCCACGCTTTCCGGATTGACCGTGATTACGACCATCGTCCTCATCAAGTGCGACCCGAAGCACATCCCGCAGTGTGCGCTCCGGCTCGCGGGCATCCCGGACGTGAGCGAGGTCTACTCCGTGTCGGGCGAGTGGGATCTCGTCGCCATGGTACGCGTGGCCGACTATGAGCGCATCGCGCAGGTGGTCACCGAGGAGTTCGCGCGCGTGCCCGGTGTGGAGCACACGCAGACGTTGACCGCGTTCCGCGCCTACTCGAAGAAGGATCTGGAGCAGGCGTGGGATATCGGGGTGGAGTGACCGCAGCGATGGGGCGGGGGAGCGCTCGCACGATGGTATGCGGCGCATGAGCGACGCCGTCGCCGACTACATCGCGGGGTTGTTTGCGCCGGAAGACGACGTGCTCCGTGCGTTGCGCGAGGACGCCGAGCGCGCGGGCCTTCCGCCGATCTCCGTTCCGCCCGAGACCGGCCGCTTCCTGCAAGTGCTGCTGCGCGCCGTCGGGGCGCGACGTGTGCTCGAGATCGGGACGCTGGGCGGCTACTCCGCCATCTGGATGGCGCGCGCGATAGGACCCGAAGGGCGCGTGCTCTCACTCGAGCTCGAGCCCGCACACGCGGAGTTCGCGCGCCGGCACATCGCGCGCGCGAGGCTCGACACGAACATCGAGATTCGCGTGGGACGCGCGCTCGATCTCCTCCCGACGCTCGACGGTGAGCGCTTCGACGTCGCATTTCTCGACGCCGACAAGGCGCCGCTCCCCACGTATCTCGAGTGGGCGATGCGCCTCGTGCGCCCCGGCGGGCTGGTCATCGCCGACAACGCGCTGCGGCGCGGCGATGTCGTCGACGCGAGCATCACCGATGACGACGTGCGCGGCGTGCGCGAGTTCAATCGTCGTCTCGCGACAGGCCCCCGGATCACCGGGATCATCGCGCCGATCGGCGATGGCGTGGCGGTGGGCGTGGTGGAGGAATGAGCGCGCGCGAGCCGATGGCGACCGTCCACTCGGCGCTCCGCGAAGTGCTGCAGCGCGTCCCCGACGTGCGCCCCGTGACACTCGGCACCGCGCTCCCGCTCGAGCGCATGCCCGGCGATGCGGATGCGCCGCACGTGGCGGAGGCGGAAGCGGTGGAGGAGCGCATCGTCAGGGCGCATCCCGTACCGGGCGACCCGACGCCGGGCTTCGCCGCGTTTCTCGATGGCACGCAGGAGAGCCAGGTGCTCGCGTGGATGGGCGCCGCGCCCATCGTCTACGGGCGCGTGGCTGCGGTCATCCGCGAGCGCGTACAGCGCCGGCTCGTCACCTGGCGCGCTCCGATCGTCGAGCGACGACTCTATGCACCGCTCGCGTACACGGGGCGCCAGGCGTTGGAGTCCGCCTTCCCGCCGCCATCCCTGGTCGACACGGCGGCACCCGACGCGAATGGCGAGATCCCGAAGCCGCACCCGATCCTGCTGCTCGAGCGTGCCCGGTCCGCGGTCGCTCGGGCACGCGAGGATGTCGAGCGCCGGCTCGCGGAGCAGTGGTGTCGCGTCGAGCAGCGTCCCGTGCTCATCGACGGCGGCATCGGTGTGAGCGAGACCGTCGCGCACTCGCCGTGCGTGGTGGGTGTCGTGAAGAGCCACCGCGCGCTCTACGTCGATGGCGATGCGCTCGACACGGTCCTCGCGCTTCGCGTCGGAGAGCGCTCGACGGTCATCCGCATCGCACCGCGCGGCTCGCACATGTCCAGCGTGCTCAGCTGGTACCTCCGCCTCCGCTCCCCCGATGGCCACGATGCGCTCTGGGGTCTCGTGCGCGTCGAAGCTGCCGACGCCGATCGTGCGGCGCCGTCCACCGATGCCACCCGCATCACGGAGCGCGCCGACACCGTGAGCCGCTGGATCCTCGCCGAGCGCGCCCCCATCTCCTTGCCCGATCCGCGATGGGATAAGATGGTGTACGGGGTGAGGAACGCGGAGGAGTACTTGAAAACATGAAAAACAGTCTCGAGCTGTGAGCGGTGAGCTGTGAGCTTTGGGTGATGAGCTGGGTTGTGAGCACGAAGCTCCGGAACGCCTTTGGCTCATCACCCACTCACAACCCAAAGCTCACGGCTCACAGCCCTTCCCCGAGTCCCCCCACCCAATGTCCGTCTCCAACCCCCTCGGCCGAGTCGTCGCGACAGAGCGAAAGCCCAATACGCCGCACGAATTTCATTTCTGGACGGCGGTCGAATCGCCGGTCGGGATCGGAACCATCGTGCGAGTGGACGGCGCGTCTCCGGTCGAGGGGCAGATCCCGCGCATCTACGGCGTGGTCGTCGAAGGGTTCAGCTACACGGATCTCCAATCGCCGCTGTACGATGTGCTGGGGTACGACGGCGACCCCGGGCGCACGGCGTTGGCGGCCACCGAGCGCGCGGAGGTGCGGCTCTACACGGCGGCGGTGCTGCGGCAAAGTCCCGAGGAGCCGCTGCAGCCCGTGCCGATGGGCGAGGTGTTCCTCGCCGACAATGACGACGTGGCGGCGGCGTTGCGCATGGATGCGTACCTGAAGCCCGAGGCGAACACCGGGATTCCGATCGGCGTGTATCACGCGGGCGGGATGGACGCGCCCATCTATCTCGATGCCGATTTCCTCGTCGGGCCCGAGGCCGCACACCTGAACATCACCGGCGTCTCGGGGTTGGCCACCAAGACGAGCGCCGTCGAGTGGCTGCTC
>DASSNR010000250.1:0-4249 GCA_035687925.1 Gemmatimonadaceae bacterium
CGTTCGTCGCGTGCCCTCCTGGATGCCGCGATGCAGGTCATCGCGAGCAACATGGACTGCGGGCACGAGGCCGAAGACCAGGCCGACGAACGTCGTGATCCCGAGTGCGAACGCGAGCACCGGGCCATTCACGCCGATGGCATCGAGTCGCGGCAGGCCGGGTGAGCTCACGGCGATGAGTCCGCGCACCCCCAGCCAGGCGACGATCACGCCGAGTGCCCCGCCCGCCGCAGCCAGCAGCAGACTCTCGGTGACGAGCTGCCGCACCAATCGGCCGCCGGTCGCACCGAGCGCGGCGCGCAAGGAGAACTCGCCCCGCCGCTGCACGGCGCGTGCGAGCAGGAGATTCGTGACGTTCACACACGCGATGAGAAGCAGGAGCGTCACCGCTCCGAGGACTGCGAGGAGGGCCGGCCGAACGCCGCGGGTGATCTGGTCATGGAGCGACACGACGAGCATACCGGCGCGAGCATACTCCGTCGGATGCTCGCGCACGAGACGTCGCGAAATGGCGTTCAGCTCCGCCGCTGCCTGATGCTCGCGCACGCCTGGTCTCAGGCGCGCCACCGCACGCAGATGGCGGCAGGTGCGGCACGCGTACGGAAGCGACGCGTCGTATTGCAGCGGTGCCCAGAGCTGCGCCGCCGGATCGAGCACGTTCTCGAAGCCGGCCGGCATGATACCGACGACTGTGTACGGCAACCCGTTGAGCGTGATCTGGCGGCCAACGATCGTGGAATCCCCGCCGAAGCGCCGGCGCCAGAGCCCGTTGCTGAGGATCACCACACGGGCGCCGTTGCGCACGTCTTCGGCGGCCGTGAAGTCGTGCCCCAGTGCCGGAGCGACGCCGAGGACGGTGAAGAAGGTGGAGGAGACTCGCTGGCCGCTGATCCGCTCAGGCTCCGCGCGCCCGGTGATCGTCGCTCGCCAGTCGCGCACGGCGGCGATGGCATCGAACGATCGATTCTCGCGTGCCACATCGGCGTACGTGGCGAAGGACGTGTTCATCGCCGACCCATCGAGATCGCGCTCCCACACCATCATCACGCGCTCGGCGTGTGGGTACGGCATGGGCTCGAACAGAATCGGGTTCACGACGCTGAAGATCGCGGTGGTGGCGCCGAGCCCGAGCGCGAGCGTCCCGACGACGAGCGACGCGAACGCTGGCTTGTGCGCGAGCAGCCGCAGCGCGTAGCGGAGATCGGCGAGCAGGTTCGTCATGGGACCATCTCCTCGGGTCGGACGTACCGCGCGTGGAATCGTGCGGACCGACCGATGCATGCGGGGTAGCGAGCACAGTGCGCGAACGGCTTCGCGCCAGTACCAGCGGCGGGCGGCGCGGACGCCGCGCGCGGGGGCAATCTCGCTATGGAAGCACTCGTGCAGGTCGCCGAGGAAGGGCTCGCGCACAGCGGGAGGAAGCGTATGCGCGAGGAGCCAGACGGCGAGCGATGGCGGTGCCGTGGGCGATGAGGTATCGCGAGTACGTCGCGGGCGTGGTCCGCCGGACGTCGCATGCGGCAGCGTCACGGTGCCTCCCACGACACGTCGAGCCCGCGCGCCATCTTGCCGATGGCCTTGAGGCTGTGCTCCACCGCTCGGCGCCCGGTGGGACGGATGACGTAGTGCTTCTTGCGCCGCCCACCACGCTCGGGCGTCGGTTCACCCATGCGCGACGTGACGAGCCCCTTCTCCTCGAGCCGGGCCAGCGTCGTGTAGACGGTACCGAAGCTCGGTGCGCGTCCCGTACAGCGCGCGATCTCGCGCTGCACGGAGACACCATAGGCATCGTCGTCCAGGCGGAGCAGGGCGAGGAGGACGAGCTGCTCGAATTCACCGAGATGGACCGGCATCGCGCGCTCCTATATCTTCGACATTGCCGAGTATATAGGACAGCGGACGGCCGGGAAAGGTTTCGGGGCGTGCCGGCGGCACGGTGCCCTCCGGCTCCTCCCGGTCTCAGTTCCCGGAGCGCTCCAGGATGCCGGACCCGGTCGTGAACCCGAACCGTTCGTACAGCGGCCGGCTGCGCGCACTCGGCCACAGAATCACCGAGTCGACGGGGCGCGCATCGCACCACGCCAGCACGGTGGTGAGGAGCGCCGACCCGATGCCCGTCCCGCGCACGGTCTCACGCACGTAGAAGTTGGAGACGTACGCGTGCTCCTCGGGCTCCATCGCTGGATTCGGGATCTTCTCGACGACCTGCACCCAAATCGCGCCCACGATGTCGCCCTCGCGCTCGGCCACCCAGCAGCGCCACCGCGAGCCGTCGCCGAGGCGCTCGGTCATCCACGCCGCGCACCGCTGGACGAACGCGTCGTGCGGCTCGCTGGCGCCGTGGGTCTGCGCGCGGAAGTCGTAGCGCATGCGTGTAAGCCGCGGCGCATCGCTCGGGCGCGCCGGGCGGATGGTGACGTTCGCGTCCATGGCGACAATCTAACGGCGCCCTTGCTCCAACTGCGGTGGTGTGAACTGCGCGAGGTCGTAGAGCCCGAGCGTCTGCTCCAACCCGGCGACGTTGTTCACTGCCATGTTGAAGCCGTCGCCGCCGAACATCTGTCGCTCGTTTTTCTCGAACTGCTCGCCCAGCGCGGCATACTCGTGCTGCGACACGAGCTTCTTGAAGGCGGGGAAGAGCACCGTGTCCTCGCGCGCCTCGTGCGGCTCGTACATGCGGACGAAGAGCGACATGTGTTGCACGAGCTGCGTCCGCGACGACGGATCCTTGAGGCCGGCCGGCGTCGCGAGCTGGATGATCGCGTTCGTGCGCTCGCGTCCGCGCTGATGTTGGAGTCGGAGCGTATGCACGAGGTCCACGAGCTGCCCTGCTTTCTCGAAGCGCGGAAAGAGGTAGTCCTCCTCCTGCTTCTCGTGGTACTCCTCGATGAAGCGCTTGATGAGCTTCGCGGTGTTGCCGAGCGCATCGGGTGGGATGTCCTGATTCGCGTCGAGCCGGCTGATCGCGTCGCGATAGATGAGGAGCGCGCGCTTGAGCACACCGTGCTCGCGCATGAGGTCCTCGTTCGCGCTGACCTGTTCCTCCTCCTGCTCGGCGAGGACGCGTGTTCCCCAGCCGAAGAGCGCGACGCCCGTCGTCGCCGCCGCGGCGCGATGGAGAAACGCGCGCCGCGCATCGCGCCCGTCATCGGCCGAGTGAGCATGTGTCATGGACTCATCTCTACCGCCACGCCGGCTCGTTCTTGCCCTCGAAATCCTGGTACGCCTTGCTCAACCCTTTCAGCACTTCGGCCGTGGTCTCGAAGAGCACCTTTGCCTTGGGGTCGTTCACCTTCGTGACGTCCTCTCGCGCGTGCTGTGCGGCGGTGTCGAGCATCTGTCTGATGTGCGACGTGTGCTGACGGGGATCGTTCTCGGGAAAGTCGGGGTTCGCCATGGTCCGGCCTCTGATGGCGGAGGTTGAATGCGCTGCGCAGAAAGCTGGATCGCTGCTGTACGGTCCGGCCCGTGTGAGCATCCGCCGGGTCTGCAATGCGCACGCCACCCGCGCTATACTCTGTGCGTTCACCGCACCGCCATCGCCTCGTCCCGCGCACGTCGTGCTCTTCCATCTCCTGCTCGCTCTCGTCGCGATCGTGGCGGGCGGCATCGCCGCAGTGTCGGGATTCGGGATCGGCAGCCTGCTCACGCCGACGCTGGCCGTCGCGACCGGCACCAAGCTCGCCGTCGCCGCCATCGCGATTCCACACTTCGCCGCCACGGTGCAGCGCTTCTGGATTCTGCGCCGGCACGTCGATCGGCGCGTGCTCCTGGGCTTCGGCATCGCGAGCGCGGTCGGCGGACTCGCGGGCGCGCTTGCGCACACCGATGTGTCGAGCCGTGCGCTCACCGTCGTCTTCGGCGTGCTGCTCGTGCTCGCGGGCGCATCGCAGCTCACGGGGTGGATGGAGCACGTGCGGTGGGGACGCGTGAGTGCGTGGGCGGCCGGCCTGCTCTCGGGCGTGCTCGGCGGACTGGTCGGAAATCAGGGCGGCATCCGCTCGGCCGCGATGCTCGGCTTCGACGTACCGAAGGAAGCGTTCGTCGCGACGGCGACGGCGGTGGGGATCTTCGTGGATGTGGCGCGGCTCCCGGTGTATCTCGCGACCGAGGGGCGCGCGATCGCGAGCGTCTGGCTGTTCGTCGTCGTCGCGACGATCGGCGCGGTGATCGGCACGGCGCTCGGCACGCGCGTGCTGGGGCATCTCCCGCCGAGGGCGTTCCGGCATGTGATCGGCGTGCTGCTGGT
>DASSNR010000269.1:0-14937 GCA_035687925.1 Gemmatimonadaceae bacterium
AGGGTGATCTCGTGATGGCCACCTACGCGGATGCGCAGCACATCCGATTGGTGACGCTCAACGTGGGGAACGTGGTCTTGCACGTGACGCGGCTCATGGGGCTCGCCGCCGTCGCGTGGCTCATGAGCCCGAGGCTGGCACTCGTCGGACTCATTACCGTTCCACTCGGCGCGTGGCCGGCCATCGCGCTGGGGCAGCGCGTGCAGGATGGCGCGCGGCGCGAACGCGGCGCGATCCGGAGCTTCTTCGACAGCTTCCTGCAGGTGTCCACGGGGATCCGGATCATCAAGGTGAACACCGCCGAATCCCGCGTGCTCGAGCGCGCGCGCGAGGTGGGCGCCGAGCTGTTCGGCTATCTCGTTTCCCAAGCGCAGGCGAAGAGCATCGCGCGTTTTCTGCTCGAGGCGGTGTCGGGATTCGGGCTCATCGCCATCCTCGTGATCGGCGGGCGCGAAGTGGCGGCGGGGACACTGCAGTGGCAGTCGCTCCTGAGCCTGCTCATCGCGATCATGGGCGTGTACGCGCCCACCGTCGGGATCCTGCTCGTCTACAACGGGATCCAGAGCTCGATTCCGCATCTGGAGCGCATCGAGCGCATCATGGAGCGCACGCCGGACGTGTACGATCATGCACACCCGGTCCCGCTCACGCACGCGCCCGAGGTGATCGAGCTGCGTGACGTGTCGTTCGCGTACGATGATCAGATCGTGCTCGATGGCGTGAGCGCGACGTTCCACCGCGGCGAGACGATCGGGATCGTCGGCGCATCGGGCGCGGGGAAGTCGACGCTGATGGCGCTGCTGCTCCGTCTCTACGATCCGACGCGCGGACAGATCCTGCTCGACGGTGTCGACCTGCGCGAGGTGCGGCACGCGGATTATCTGCACGCCTGCGCGATCGTGATGCAGGAGCCGTTTCTCTTCCTCGACACGGTGGCGAACAACATCCGCTCGACGCGCGTGGATGCGCCGCTGGCGGATGTGATCGCGGCCGCGCGCGCGGCCAACATCCACGAAGAGATCGAATGCATGGAGCACGGCTACGACACCATGGTCGGGCGCCGCGAGGATGCGCGCGGGATCTCGGTGGGGCAGAAGCAGCGGATCTGCATCGCGGCCGCGCTCCTCAAGAATGCGCCGCTGCTCTTTCTCGACGAGGCGACGAGCAACCTGGACTCGGTGTCGGAGCGCGCGCTGCAGACGGCGATCGAACGGCTCATGGAAGGGCGGACGACGTTCGTCATCGCGCACCGGCTGAGCACGCTGCGCGCGGCGGATCGGATTCTCGTGCTGGAGCGTGGACGGATGGTCGGGTTGGGCACGCACGAGGAGCTGTTGCGGAGTTGCGCGACGTATCATCGGCTGTGGCGGTACCAGAGCATCGAAGCGGTGATCGATGAGCCGGTCGCCATGGGCGCGGATTGAGTCACTGATCGCGGAGTCCTGGGACACATCCATGCGCGATCCACTGTTCGACATCTCCGATCGGGTGATCATTCTCACCGGGGCGTGCGGGCTGATCGGGCGGACGCTCGCGACGCGGCTCGCCGAGCGCGGGGCGCGGATGGTGGTGGTCGATGTCGCCACCGCGTGTCCCGAGGAGATGGCGACACAGCTCGAGGGTGAAGCGATGGGTGTG
Source organism: Gemmatimonadaceae bacterium (assembly GCA_035687925.1). Lineage (GTDB taxonomy): Bacteria > Gemmatimonadota > Gemmatimonadetes > Gemmatimonadales > Gemmatimonadaceae > DASSNR01. The sequence continues at coordinate 1,639 of DASSNR010000269.1, forward strand.
GCGTGCGATGTGTCGCGCGCCGCCGACGTGGCCGCGCTCGTCGCCAGGACCGAGGAGCGGTTCGGGCGCGTGGACGTGCTGATCAACAATCATCAGCACAAGCCGCGCGGGTTCACGAGCACGCCGGCGGAGGAATTCCCGGAGGCGCTGTGGGACGCGATCGTCGACGTGAACCTCAAGGGGACGTTCCTGATGTGCCGCGATGTGGGGCGCGTGATGTTGCGGCAGGGGAAGGGGAGCATCATCAACGTCGCATCGACGTACGGCGTGGTGTCGTCGACGCCCGATCTGTACGAGGCGAACAGCCTCGGCAATCCGGTGGCGTACAGCGCGAGCAAGGGCGGCGTGATCATGCTGACCAAATACCTCGGCGCGTACTGGGCCGAGCGCGGCGTGCGCGTGAACTGCGTGACGCCGCACGGCGTGTTGAACGGGCACGAGGCGGGGTTCGTGGAGCGGTTCCGCGCGCGGTCGCCGATGCGGCGGCTGATGACGGCGGAGGAGGTGGTGGGGGCGGTGCTCTTTCTCGCGTCCGACGCGTCGTCGTATGCCGTCGGAAGCAATGTGCTCATCGAGGGGGGGTGGACAGCGTGGTAGCTGTGAGCTTTGGGCTGTGAGCTTTGGGTTGTGAGTTGTGGGTTGTGAGTAGTCTGCAGCAGGGGTGATGATGGGCGTTGAGCGCGTGGCGTTGTACACGGTGGTGCATCCGGGGGCGGTGCCGTATCTCGGGGCGTGGTATGCGTCGGTCGAGGGGCAGACGGATGCGGGGTTCGATCTGTGGGTCAGCGTCGATGGGATGGAGGTGGAGGACGTGGTGCGGGCGATGGGGGGGAGGGCGAAGCCGAGGGCGATCTGGTTGCGCGCGGCCGAAGGGGCGTCGCCGAGCGCGATCCGCGCGCACGCGATCGAGCTGATGACGGGGGAGTATGATGCCGTCGTGTTCGCCGACAGCGATGATCTGCTGCACCCGTCGCGGATCGCGGCGGCGCGCTCGGCGCTCGAGCGGGATGACGTGGCGGCGTGCGCGCTGCGCATCATCGACCAAGCGGGGCGGGATCTGCAGCGCACGTTCGGGGCGGAGGGTGTGGCGGATGCGAGCGCGATGCTGCCGCGCTACAACGTGTTCGGGCTGTCGAACAGCGCGTATCGGAGCGACGTGCTGCGGAGCTGTCTCCCCATTCCGCCGGCGTGCGTCGCCTCCGACTGGTTGATGGCGACGCGTGCGTGGGCGATGGGGGCGACGCTCGCGTTCGATACGACGCCGCGCATGAGCTACCGGCAGTACGGGAGCAACACCGCGCAGGTCGTTCCACCCTTCACCGTGCAGCACGTGCGCAAGGCGACGACGTGCGTCGCCGACCACTACCGCTACGTGCTCGAGAGCGGGTGGCCGCTGCCGGATCACGTGCGGGGCGAGCTGCGTGCGGCGCGCGCACGTGTCGAGTGCTTCCGCCGAGCGATCGCGAACGAGCACACGCTCACCGAGTACGTCGATGCCCTGAACGACCTCGCGCCGCGCTACGTGTGGTGGTGGTGCGTGGCACATCCGGAGCTCGAGGCGCTATGGACAACCTGACGATTGCCGGGCGGCGCGTGGGGGGGGGGCCCGGCGAGCCGCCGTACATCGTGGCCGAGATCGGCGCGAATCACAACGGGGACATGGAGCTGTGTCGCGCGCTCATCGACGCGGCGCAGGAGAGCGGTGCGGACGCGGTGAAGTTCCAGTCGTGGTCGAAGCGGTCGCTCATCTCGAGCGGAGAGTACGCGCGGAACACGCAGTACACGTCGGGGAACGGCGGGGGGCCGACGCTGGAGCAGCAGGTCGAGCGCTACCAGCTCTCGGCGGACGCGCATCGCGAGATCGCCGACTACTGCCGAGCGCGCGGGGTCGTGTTCTTCTCGAGCTGTTTCTCGCGCGACGAGGTGGAGCTGCTCGAGTCGCTCGACGTGCCCGCGTACAAGATTGCGTCGATGGATGTGAACCATCTCCCGCTGCTCGAGCTCGTGGCGCGCACCGGGAAGCCGGTGATTCTCTCGGCGGGGATGGCGACGCTGGGCGAAGTGGAGCGCGCGCTCGCGACGCTCAGGTGCAACGGTGCGGGACCGGTCGCGCTGCTGCACTGCCTCTCGGTCTACCCCTGTCCGCCGGAGATGGTGAATCTCCGCATGCTCGAGACGTGGCAGCGCGCGTTCGACGTGCCGGTGGGGTACAGCGATCACACGCTGGGGCCCGCCGTCTCGCTCGCCGCGGTTGCGCTCGGCGCGTGCGTGATCGAGAAGCACTTCACGCTCGACAAGACGCTCCCCGGATGGGATCACGCGATCTCGGCCGACGCGGCGGAGATGCGTGCGCTGGTGGATGGATGTCGAGCGGTGCATGCGGCGCTCGGGCGCGCGGCGCGCGTGGTGAGCGAGGCGGAGCTCGAGAAGCGGAAGACGTTCCGGCGGCGGATGGTGGCCGCGCGCGCGATGCGATCGGGCGAGCGGCTCACGCCGGCGGATGTGGAGTTCAAGCGTCCCGGCAATGGCATTCAACCCGATGAGCTCTCGTACGTAGTCGGCCGCGCGGTCGTGCGTGACGTGGCGGCTGACGAGGAGTTGGCATGGACGGATTTGATGTAGCGCCGGCGCGCGCGCTGCGCATCGTGCTGCTGGGCGACGGGCCCTGGGCCGCGGAGAGTCTGCGCCGCCTGCGCGGCGGACCGCACGCCGTGGTCGGCGTCGTCCTGCGCACGCGGCCATCGGATGAGACGCTGGACGCCGCGGCGCGATGCGCCGGTGTCCCCGTGCTGCAGCCCGACGATGTGAACGGGCAGGAGAGCGTGCAGTGGATCGACGCGCTGCGCCCCGATCTGCTCGTGTCGATCGCGTACAACCAGATTCTGCGGCGCGGCGTGCTCGCGACCGCGATGCTCGGGTGCGTGAACGTGCATGCGGGGAAGCTGCCGAGCTATCGCGGGCGGAACGTGATCAACTGGGCGATCATCAACGGCGAGCCGGAGATCGGGATCACGGCGCACTTCGTGGACGAAGGGATCGACACGGGGGACATCCTCGTGCAGCGCATGCTCCCGATCGCGTGGACGGACACCTACGGCCACGTGCTCGCGCGCGTGGTGCGCGCGCTCCCCGATCTCGTGATGGAGACGGTGGACCAGCTCGCGCGCGGACAGGCGCAGCCGCGCCGGCAATCGCACCTGCCCGGCACGTACTTCAGCGGGCGGTGCGATGGCGACGAGTGGATCGACTGGTCGGCGCCGAGCGTGGTGCTGCACAATCTCATTCGCGGGATCAGCCGGCCGGGGCCGGGTGCGCGCACGATGCTCGGCGAGACGCCGGTGACGATCTGGCGCGCGTTCTACGATCCGCTGTGGCCGCGCTACCGTGCGACGCCGGGGCAGGTGGTGGGACGCCGGACGGGCGAGGGTGTGATCGTGAAGACGGGCGACTCGACGTTGCTCGTGCAGGAGGTGCAGACGGGTGATGATGCGCCCGTGCTGCCGGCGTGGCCCATCGGCACGCGACTCGGCGCGAATCCGCTCGCACTGCTCAACGCGATGCGCGAGCGCATCGAGCGACTGGAGGCGGCGATGACGCAGCTCGAGTCCCGACATCTGGAGAGTCGGTTCGTGGAGTCGTGAGCTGTCGCGCGTCCGTGTTCTGACCTCGACCTGGAGCATCGAATGGTCATGCACGAGCCAATCGTCACCGCACCGCCGCACGCGACATCGTTCTCGCCGCCGTTCAGCTTCCGCGCGCCCCGGCGTGCGGGTCACGGCGCGAGCACCGACACGCAGGGGCCTGTCATTCCGAGCGTCAGCGAGGAATCTCTCTCGCACCGTCTGGAGCAGACGCTCATCGCACCGCGCACGCCGATCGCCGATGCGCTGCGGCGGTTGAACGACGCGGGCACGGGGATCCTCCTCATGGCCGGCGAGGATCGCAAGCTGACCGGCGTCATCTCGGACGGCGACATTCGCCGGCACCTGCTCGCGGGCGGCTCGCTCGATGAGCCGTGCAGTGCGATCGCCACACGGGCGCCGCTCGTCGCCTCGCCGCGCTACACGCGCGCCGAAGTGTTGTACCTCATGGATCGCGCACGCGATTACACCGTGGACCATCTCCCCGTCGTCACCGACGATGGGGTGATCGTCGGGCTCGTGCTGCGGCGCGATCTCGTGAACGTGGACGGGCCGGGGGTAAGCGCGGTGATCATGGCGGGTGGTTCGGGCACCCGGCTTCGTCCACTCACGGAGCACACGCCGAAGCCGATGCTTCCGCTCGGCGACCGGCCGCTGCTGGAGCGCACCGTCGAGCGGCTGCGCGACGCAGGGATCCGGCGCGTGCGCGTGACGACGCACTATCTGGCCGAGCACATCACGAGCCACTTCGGCGACGGGCGTGCCTTCGGCGTGGATATGCAGTACATCGCCGAGGACCGGCCCCTCGGCACCGCGGGCTCGCTCAAGCGGCTGCCGCCCTCGGACGAGACGATGCTGGTGATGAACGGCGACATCCTGACGACGGTCGACTTTCACGACATGCTCGCGCACCATCGCAAGCATCGCGCGGACGCGACGATCGGGGCGCGGCGCTACGACATGCAGGTGCCGTACGGTGTGCTGGAGTGTGCGGGGATCCAGGTGCGCGCGCTGCGTGAGAAGCCGGTGCACCGCGCGCTCGTGAACGCGGGGATCTATCTGCTCGAGCCATCGGCGCTCGCGTACGTGCCCGATGGCGAGCGCTTCGACATGACGGATCTCATCCAGCGGCTGCTCGATGCGGGGCGGCGCGTGGTGAGCTTCCTCATCGTGGAGTACTGGCTGGACATCGGACAGCACGCCGACTACCAGCGGGCGCAGGACGACGTGCGACAGGCGAGGGTGTGAGCGATGCGAATTCTCGTGACCGGCGGCGCGGGATACGTGGGCTCGACCCTGGTGCCCCATCTGCTGAGCGACGGCCATCGTGTGCGCGTGCTCGACACGCTCGAGCACGGCGGGCAGTCGCTGCTCGGCGCGTGGGCGCATCCGGGGTTCGAGTTCGTGCAGGGCGATGTGCGCGAGAGCGAGGTGGTGCGCGACGCGCTGGCGAACGTGGATGCGGTGGTGCACCTGGCGGCGATCGTCGGCGACCCCGCGTGCGCGCGGCAACCCGAGCTTGCCCGCGCGGTGAACCTCGACGCGTCGCTCGCGCTGCTCGAGGCGAGCCGGCGTGCGGGGGTGGGGCGTTTCGTCTTCGCCTCGACGTGCAGCAACTACGGGAAGATGCGCGGCGACACCGACTACGTGAATGAGTGCTCGGCGCTCGCGCCCGTGTCGCTCTACGCCGAGTGCAAGGTGGCGGTGGAGAGAGCGATGCTGGAGGGCGAGCACAACGGGATGGTGGTGACGCCGCTCCGCTTCGCGACGGTGTACGGCGTGTCGCCGCGCATGCGGTTCGATCTCACAGTGAACGAGTTCACGGCGGCGATGGTGCGGGAGGACCGGCTCGTCGTGTTCGGCGAGCGGTTCTGGCGCCCGTACGTGCACGTGCGCGATGTCGCGCGCGCCGTCGCGGCGGTGCTCGCGGCGCCGGTGGAGGTGGTGGCGAGCGAGGTGTTCAACGTCGGATCGACGGGCGAGAACTATCAGAAGCAGCAACTGGTGGAGCTCATCCGCCCGCACGCGCCCACGGCGACCGTGGAGTTCGTGCACAGGGCGGAGGATCCGCGCGACTATCGCGTGTCGTTCGCGAAGATCGAGCGCACGCTGCGATTCTACACGACACGGACCGTGCGAGATGGCATCCAAGAGATCGCGCATCTGGTGCGGGCCGGGATCATCGAGGATGTACACGATGTCCGTTATCGCAACTAACGCGGCCCGCGTCCTCGCGCGGCCGGTCGCGCCGGCGGTGCCGTTGTGCGAGCCGGCGATCCGCGGGAACGCGTGGCAGTACGTGAAGGACTGCCTCGATACGGGGTGGGTGTCGTCGGTCGGCGCGTACGTGGACCGCTTCGAGCGCGAGATGGCGGAGGTGGCGGGGACCGCGCACGCGATCGCGACGACGAACGGCACGGCGGCGCTGCACGCGGCGCTGCTCGTGGCCGGCGTCGAGCCCGACGACGAAGTGCTCGTCTCGACGCTCACCTTCATCGCGCCGGCGAACGCGATTCGCTACGCGGGCGCGTGGCCGGTGTTCATCGACGCGGAGCCGGACTACTGGCAGATGGACGTCGCTCGCGCGATCGACTTTCTGAACACGGAGTGCACGTGGCGCCACGGCGCGCTCTACGACCGGCGCACGGGGCGGTGCGTCCGCGCGGTGCTCCCGGTTCATATTCTCGGGCATCCGGTGGACATGGATCCGCTGCTCGAGGCAGCGCGCGGCTACGGGCTCGCGGTGATCGAGGATGCGACGGAGAGCCTGGGGGCGCGATATCACAATCGTCGAGTAGGCGCGCTCGGCGACCTGGCGTGCTTCAGCTTCAACGGGAACAAGCTCATCACGACGGGTGGCGGCGGGATGATCGTGACGGACGATGATGACCGCGCGCAGATGGCGCGCTATCTCACGACGCAGGCGAAGGACGATCCGGTGGAGTTCGTGCACGGGTGCGTGGGGTTCAACTATCGCCTGACGAACATCCAGGCCGCGCTCGGCGTGTCGCAGGTGGAGCAGCTGCGGGCGTATCTCGCGGCGAAGCACCGGATCGCCGCGACGTACGATGCGGCACTCGGCGACGTGCCGGGGATCACGCCGATGCGCGAGGCGACGTGGGCGTCGAGCGCGAAGTGGATGTACGCGGTGCTCGTCGACGAGGCGCGGTTCGGGATGAGCTCGCGCGCGCTGCTGCGCTTCCTCGCCGATCGGCAGATCCAGACGCGGCCGCTGTGGCAGCCGATCCATCGCTCGCTCGCGCATCGCGATGCGCGGCCGATGGAATGTCCGGTGGCCGAGCGAGTGAATCGCGATGCGCTCTGTCTGCCATGCTCGGTCGGGCTGACGGAGGAGCAGCAGTCGCGGGTGATCGAAGCGGTGCGAGAGGCGTACGGGACGGGCCGTGTGGTGGGGGGCGCTCTGCAATGACGCGTGCGCGGGTCGCGGTTGTGGGGGGCGGGCTGGTGGGGCTGGCCACGGCGTATGCCGTGCTGCGCACGCGGCCCGATGCCACAGTGACCGTGCTCGAGAAGGAATCGGGCGTGGGGCGGCATCAGAGCACGCACAACAGCGGCGTGCTGCACGCGGGGCTCTCGTACGCGCCGGGCTCGCTCAAGGCGCGGCTGGCGACGGACGGGATCGCGCAGATGGTCGCGTTCTGCGAGGCGCACGACATCCCGCACGAGATCTGTGGGAAGGTGGTGGTGGCGAGCGCGCCGCACGAGGTGCCGATGCTGCATGCGGTGCTGGAGCGCGGCAAGCGGAACGGCCTCACGGGGCTCACGTGGCTCTCACCCGACGCGCTGCGCGAGATCGAGCCGCACGCGCGTGGTGTGGCGGCGGTGCGCGTGCCGCAGGAAGGGATCGTGAGCTATGCGCGCGTGGTGGAGACGCTGGCGTCGTGCATCGCGGCGTGCGGCGGGCGCGTGATGACGAACGCCGGGGTGCTCGGCATTCGACGCCGCGGGAACGCGCGCGCCACGGGATGGGTGCTGCAGTCGGCGGCCGGCGATGTGGAGGCCGACGTGCTCATCAATTGCGCGGGGCTGCACAGCGACCGGGTGGCGACGATGGCGGGCGAACATCCGGCCGTGCGCATCGTGCCGTTCCGCGGCGAGTACTACGCGCTGCGCGCGGAGCGACAGGGACTTGTTCGACACCTGGTGTATCCGGTGCCTGATCCCGCGTTCCCCTTCCTCGGTGTGCACTTCACGCGGCTCGTGAGCGGCGGCGTGATCGCGGGACCCAGTGCGATGCTGGCGCTCGCGCGCGAAGGGTATCGCGCGTCGACGATGCTGCTCCGCGATGTGGCGGAGACGTGTGCGTTTCCCGGTGTGTGGCGCTTCCTCGCGCGCTATCCGGCGATGTGCTGGGCGGAGCTGCGGCAGTCGATGAGCCGCGAGCTGTTCGCCGCGGCGTTGCGCCGTCTCGTGCCGGAGCTCCGCACCGATGATCTCACCCCCGCAGTCGCGGGGGTTCGGGCCCAGGCGATGCGGCCGACGGGTGAGCTCGTGCAGGACTTCGAGCTCCTGGAGCGTCCTGGCGCGCTCCACGTCATCAACGCGCCGAGCCCCGGTGCAACGGCCTCGCTCGCGATCGGCGGCGAGATCGTGCGCCGGCTCTCGGCACAACTCGTCTGACGAGCCGGAGCTCCGGATACGATGCACCGAGCAGTCAGCAGGACCGCAGCGCCAGTAGCATGGCAGGAGCACCACATGAGAACCACACGCGACATACAACAACAGCGCCGGGCGCAGCATGGCCGGCGGTTGCAGTTCAGCGGTCCGCTGTTTCAGCCGTGGACGTTCGTGGCCGTGAGCATGGGAGGATGACGCGATGGCGAATGGATCCCTCACGATCGCGCTCGCGCAGATGACGGTGACACGCGGCGAGCCGCACGTGAATCTCGGTGCCGCGTCGTTCGCCATTCGCGATGCCGCCGAGCGCGGCGCCGAGCTGGTGCTGCTCCCCGAGCTCTGGTCGACGGGCTACGACCTCGCGCGCTGCAACGCGCACGCGCGCATCACGCGCACCGAGGTCCTCCCCGCGCTCGGTGCACTGGCGCGCGAGCTCGGCGTCTTCGTCGCCGGCTCCGTGCTCATCGACGATGGCGATGAGCGCGTGTTCAACTCGATGCTCGTGATCGGACCGGCCGGCGTCATCGTCAGCCGCTACGACAAGATACACCTGTTCGGGCTCATGGCGGAGGACCACTACCTCACGCCGGGGTGCGAGCTGTCGACGCTCTCCCTGCCGACGTGGGAAGTGGGGCTCGCCATCTGCTACGACCTCCGCTTTCCCGAGCTCTTTCTCTCCTACGCACTGGCGGGTGCGTCGCTGGTACTGATCCCGGCCGAGTGGCCGGCGGTGCGACACGAGCACTGGCGCACGCTCGTGCGTGCGCGCGCCATCGAGAACGGGTACTTCGTGGCCGCGTGCAACTGCGCGGGCACGTCGGGGCCCACACTGTTCGGCGGCCACTCGATGGTCGTCGATCCCTGGGGGACGGTCGTGTGCGAGGGCGGCCAGGACGGCGCGCTGCTCATCGCGACGATCGATGGCGCTCGCGTGCGCGCCGCTCGCAACACGATCCCCGCGCTCGCCGATCGGCGGCCCGATGTCTATGCCCCATCACTCTCCACGGTGAGTGTGCCATGACTCAGACCATGAACCCCGGCGCGAGCCCGTCGCCTGTGATGACGTCGCCGGAGCCGCCGCGCACCGACTGGACCGTTCCGAGTGGACCGATCCGGAACTTCCTGCACAGCGAGACGATCAATCCGGTCTTTCATGCGCTCGTGCCCGGCGGCAGCCACACCTACAGCAAGGGCGAGGATCAGTTCCCGGCGCGCTCACCGAAGATCATGGCGTATGCGCAGGGCGCGTACTGCTGGGACGTGGACGGCAACCGCTTCCTCGACTGGGCGATGGGGAACCGCGTCATCATCCTCGGGCACGCGCACCCGGTGGTGAACACGGCGGTGAAGCGGCAGATCGACTTCGGGCTCAACTTCACGCGCCCGGGGATGCTCGAGTACGAGCTGGCCGAGTATCTCGTGGATCTGCTGCCGGTGGCGGAGATGGTGAAGTTCGGGAAGAACGGCTCCGACGTGACGACGGCCGCGATCAAGCTCGCGCGCGCGTACACGGGGCGGAAGTACATCGCCTGCTGCCGCGACCATCCGTTCTTCAGCATCCACGATTGGTTCATCGGGTCGACGCCGATGAACGCGGGCGTGCCCGACGAGGTCGCCGCGCTCACGCTGCGCTTCGCCTACAACGATCTGGCGGGGCTCGAGCAGCTGTTCGCGGAGCATCCGGGTGAGATCGCGGCGGTGATCCTCGAGCCCGTGAAGAACGACGCGCCGAAGGACGACTTCCTGCAGCGGCTGCGCACGCTCACGCAACGCGAGGGCGCGGTGCTGATCTTCGACGAGATGATCAGCGGCGTGCGCTTCGATCTGCGTGGCGCGCATCACCTGTGGGGTGTGTACCCCGACCTCGCGTGCTTCGGCAAGGCGATGAGCAACGGCTACTCGTTCTCCCTCCTCGCCGGGAAGCGCGAGCTGCTCGAGCTCGGCGGGCTGCGCCACGACAAGCGGCGCGTCTTCCTGCTCTCGCAGACGCACAGCTCGGAGACGGTGGGGCTCGCCGCGTGCCGCGCGACGCTGCAGGAGTGCCAGCGCATCGACATCAACACGCACATCTGGGAGCTGGGCGCGAAGCTGGTGTCGGGGGTGCGCGCGACCGCGGAGCGCGAGGGCGTGGGCGCGTACGTGCGCATCATCGGCTTCGACTGCAACCCGCAGATTCTCTGCACGCACGAGGACGGCACCGTGTGGCCCGAGCTGCAGACGCTCTTCCACGAAGAGGTGATCTCCTGGGGCGTGCTCATCCCCTGGATCAGTATCACTGCGTCGCACGGCGACGACGAGTTGGCGCTGACGATGCACGCCGTGGAGCAGGGCGCGCGCCGCGTGCGGCACGTGCTGGAGGCGGGGACGGTGGACACGAGCTTCAGCGGCAACGCGGTGCGCCCGGTGTTCCGGACGTTCAATCGCTGCCGGCAGAGCCGGTGCGGCCGACTGCACGCCGACGCGCCCCTGCTCGCCTGCTGCACCGAGTCGTGCGGCGCATCGCGCGAGAGCGACGCCGTGCGCGTGGGCGACCGGCGCGAGCCACCGCTCCGATGATCGGCGCCATCGTACAGGCCCGCATGGGCTCGACCCGGCTCCCGGGGAAGGTGATGCTCGAGGCGGCCGGGAAGCCGATGCTCGGCCATCTGCTGGAGCGGCTCGAGGCCGCGGCGACGGTGGAGGCGATCATCGTCGCGACCTCGACCGACGCGCGCGACGACCCGATCGTGGCGTTCTGCGAGGCGCGCGGCACGCCGGTGTTCCGCGGGAGCGAGACGGACGTGCTCGACCGCTACTACCGGGCGGCGTGGGCGTTCGCGTGCAGCGTCATCGTGCGCATCACCGGCGACTGCCCGCTCATCGACCCGGGGATCGTGGACATGCTGGTCCTCGATTTCGTCGCACATCGCGAAGAATACGATCTCGTCACGAACCGGCACCCGCTCACCTTCCCCGACGGCCTCGACCTCGATGTCTTCTCGCGGCGATCGCTCGCCCAGGCATGGGCGCACGCGCGCACGCCGCATCAGCGCGAGCACACCGTGCCCTACTTCTGGGAGTCGGGGATGCGGGTGCACAACGTGACGCACCCGGACAACCTGTTTCTGCGGCACCGCTGGACGCTCGACTATCCCGAGGATTACGCGCTCATCAGGCGGCTCCTCGATGCGCTGTATAAGGAGGGGCATGTGTTCGGGATGGCGGACATCCTCGCGTACCTCGCCAAGCATCCGGCGCTCTCGGCGCTCAACGCGAGGTATCTGCCGGCCGCCGCCCTGATCGACGATGAGGCAGCACTCGCTTCTGGACCCCGGAGGTGATGTATGGAGACATCGGAGGCCCGGTACAGCCGCACCGATCTCACCGCGGCATTGCGACAGCTGCGCATCCGCGCGGGCGATACGGTGTTCGTGCACGTCTGCCTCGATGCGCTCGGGATCGCGGACGGCTGCCCCACGGCCGAGTCGCGGTGCGCGATGCTGCTCGCGGCGCTGCTCGATGTCGTGGGCGCGAGCGGCACGCTCCTCGTGCCGACGTACACCTTCTCGTTCTGCCAGCAGCAGCCGTTCGACGTGAAGCGCACGCCGACGCCGGGCGGTCCGTGGAGCACGTCGGTGGAATTTCTCGAGTACTTCCGCCGCTTGCCGGGCGTCGTCCGCTCGCGCGATCCGATCCACTCGGTGGCCGGGTTCGGGCCGCTCGCCGAGGAACTGCTCGCCGATGTCGCGCCGACCTGCTTCGGCGCGGGGAGCATGTTCGATCGCCTGCGGCAGGTGGGTGGGAAGATCTGCGTGATCGGTGCGGGGCTCGGCGAGGCGACGTTTCTGCACCACGTCGAGGAGATGGTGGGCGTCCCCTTCCGCTACCGGAAGCTGTTCACGGGGACGATCCGCGACGGCGACGCGACGCGCAAAGCAGGGTGGCTGTACAACGTACACATCCTCGCCGACAACGGGACGCCGGATGGCCGCCGGCTGGAGGCGAAGGCGCGCGCGGCGGGCGTGTGTCGCGCGGTCACGGTGGGTGCGGGCGAGATCCTGGCGGTGGAGAGTCGCGCGTTCTTCGACCTCACATCGCGCGCGCTCGTGGACGATCCGTGGCTCACCGCGCGCGGGCCGGCGGGCGATCCCGTGGCGTTCGAGGATGCACGCGTGGGGAACACTCGGCCCGACGTGCACCTCCCGCCCAACGCATCGATGGCGCAGATGATCGACGCGCTCTGGCGGCTGCCGCGCGATCTCGTCTCCGACGGCTACGACGCGGCGCTCAACGCGCTCGCCACGCAGCTCCCGATGACGATCCACGAGTACCCGACGGGGACCGAGTCGTGGAGCTGGATCGTCCCCGAAAAGTGGACGTGTCACGAGGCGTACCTCGAGACACTCGATGGGCGCCGGCTCTTCTCGTACGCGGAGCATCCGCTGCACGTCGTCTCGTACTCGCTCCCCTTCGAGGGCGAGGTGACGCGCGAGGAGCTGTTCAAGCATCTCCACGTGCATCACCAGCTGGCCGATGCGGTGCCCTTCATCTTCAAGTACTACGAGCGCGACTGGGGGCTGTGCTGCACGCGCGCCATGCGCGAGACGCTGACCGACGAGCGCTACCGCGTGGTGATCCGCACGAGCTCGAGCTACGGCACACTCAAGGTCGGCGAAGTCGTCGTGCCAGGGCGAACGGACGACAGCATCGTACTCTGCGCGCATCTCTGCCATCCCGCGATGGTGAACGACGATCTCTCGGGTGTGGTGGTGGGGGTGGACGTGATGCGCGCACTTCTCTCCGAGCGGCGCGATCTGCGCTACACGTACCGCTTCCTCATCGTCCCGGAGACGATCGGCTCGGTGACGTGGCTGAGCCATCACGAGGAGCTGATTCCGCGCATGAAGGGCGGACTCTTCCTCGAGATGCTTGGCGCCGAGCAGCCGCACTCGTTGCAGCGCTCGATCATGGGTGACACGGAGCTCGACGAGTGCTTCACCCTCGCGCTCGAGGCACACGACCCGTACGGGTGGGCGGCGCC
>DASSNR010000051.1:0-4777 GCA_035687925.1 Gemmatimonadaceae bacterium
CGACGGTGCGTTCTGGCAACCGCGTGTCGTGCTGCGCGATGCGTGACGGGACGCGCGAGCCGCGCCATGTGACGCGCGCCGACGAGCGCGCGACCGCATCCCGCGATCCATCGGGTGCAGTCGTCACCGTCGGCACATTCGACGGCGTGCATCGCGGGCATCGCCAGATCCTGAACCGCCTCGTTGCGCGTGCCCGCGCGACGGGGCTTCGAAGCGTGCTCGTGACCTTCGACCCGCATCCGCTCGAGATCGTCCATCCGCCGTCGGCACCGCTGCTGCTCACCGTTGGCGACGAGCGCCTCGAGATTCTCGCGGAAAGCGAGTTGGACGAGGTGGTGATCATCCCGTTCACGCACGCGCTGCAGCGCTACTCCGCCGAACAGTTCGTGGACGACGTGCTTCGTCACCGCTTCGCCATGCGCGATCTCGTGATCGGCTACGACCACGGGCTGGGACGGGGGCGTGAAGGGGACGCCGAGGTGCTGCGCGCCCTCGGCGCGCGCCGCGGCTTCGATGTCGACGTCGTCGAGGCGGTGCTGGATGACAGCGGGCAGCCGATCTCGTCCACGTCGATCCGAGGCGCCATTGCGGCTGGCGAGCTGGACCGCGCCGCGCGCGGACTCGGCCGCCCCTACTCGGTGAACGGCACGGTCGTGCACGGTGAGCAGCGCGGGCGGCTGCTCGGCTTCCCGACGATCAACGTCGCTGCGCCGCCGGCGCGGAAGCTCCTTCCGCCCGAGGGCGTCTACGCGGTCCGGGTGCAGACACCTGCGGGCCTGTTCGGGGGTATGATGAACCTCGGGCCTCGTCCGACGTTCGGCGATATGGCGACGTCGCTCGAGGCGCACCTGTTCGATACGTCCGCCCAGCTCTACGGAGCGCCTGTGAAGCTCGAGTTCGTGTCACGTCTGAGGGACGTTCAACGCTTTCCGAACGTGGACGCGCTCGTGGCGCAGCTCCATGCCGATGCGGCGCAGGCGCGCGGTGCGTTGACTCTGATCGAGAACTCCGGTAACCTTCCAAGTTCCTCCCGTCATTTCATCTCCTGACCGAAGTCGTATGTCCTCCAACATTCGATACCGTCTGCTCACGATCCTCGTGCTCGTCGCGGCCTCGATCTGGGCGCTCTTCCCGCGTATGGTGACCGTCCGTGAGCGGGATCCGCATACCGGACAGTTCGTCGAGCACAAGGAACGGCTTGTCCCGCTGAAGAAGGGGCTCGACCTCGCGGGCGGCATCCACCTCGCCCTCGAGGTCGATGAGTCCAAGGGCGTCGTGGCCGACAAGAGCGAGGCCATTGATCGGGCGCTCAAGATCGTGCGTACGCGTATCGACCAGTTCGGTGTAACGGAGCCGGTCGTTCAGAAGGTCGGCAATGATCGCATCATCGTCGAGCTTCCGGGCATGTCTGACGCCGCTCGCGCCGAGGCGCTCGTGCAGCAGTCGGGCTTCCTCCAGTTCCAGATCACGGACAAGACGAACGCGCTGGACAAGGTGCTGCCGCGCATCGACCAGATCCTGAAGCAGAAGGGTGCGGGTCGTACGCAGGGTGCGCCGGTGACGGGGGGTGACACGGCGAAGTCCACGGCGATCACCGGGCTGTTCGCACCGAGCACCGACACGAGCAAGGCGAAGAGCGACACCGGGAAGGCCGCGAAGAAGGACAGCGCGGCGGCCGATACCGGATTGCTCGCCACGACTGGCGGCGCGTTCTCCAAGCTCATCCAACCCGGCTCGATCCCTGGCGAGTATTACGTCGCCAAGACAGACATGCCGACCGTGCAGAATTATCTCGCCATGCCTGAAGTGCAGGCTGTACTGCCGCCGGGCAAGACGATTCTCTGGGGCAACCAGGACGAGAGCGTCGGGAACCAGACGTATCGCGCGTTCTACGTACTGGACTCGCGCGCGATCATGACGGGGAAGGACCTGATCGATGCGAAGCCCGCCACCGATCCGCTCGAGGGCAACGTCGTATCGTTCACGCTCGATAACGAGGGCGGCCGCCGCTTCAGGAACGAGACGGCCAAGCACATCGGCGATTACATGGCGATCGTGCTCGACAACCTCGTGATGGGTCGCCCGCCGGTCATTCAGAGTGCGATCGGCACCCGTGGTCAGATCACGATGCGTGGACAGCCGCTGCAGGCGGCGCAGGATCTGGCGCTCGTGCTCCGCGCCGGTGCGCTGCCGGTGCCGCTCAAGGTCGTCCAGGCGCAGCAGATTGGCGCAAGCCTCGGGCAGGATTCCATCCGCGATGGCATGCACGCGGGTATTCTCGGCGTCGCACTCGTGGTGCTGGTGATGATCGGCTACTACCGCCTGTCGGGCGCGCTGGCCGTTGGGGCGCTCACGCTGTACGTCCTCTTCACGATGGCGCTGCTCGCAGGCTTCGGGGCGTCGCTCACGCTGCCAGGGCTCGCTGGGCTCGTGCTCTCGGTCGGTATCGCCGTCGACGCAAACGTGCTGATCTTCGAGCGAATACGTGAGGAGCTCGACCGAGGTAAAAGCGTGCGCGTCTCGGTCGAAGAGGGATTCAAGCACGCAATGAGCGCGATCATCGACTCGAACGTCTCGACGGCCCTCACCGCCGCGGTGCTGTACCAGTTCGGCACTAACCAGGTCAAGGGCTTCGCCGTCACGCTCATCGCGGGTATCGCGGCATCGATGGTGAGCGCGATCTTCGTGGTTCGCACCTTCTTCCTCCTGTGGCTGAACCGCACCCGCGGCGCCCAGACGCTGAGCATCTAATGCTGCGCATCGTTCACAACACCCACTTCGATTTCATCAGGCTCCGCCACTGGACGTACGCGCTGTCGGCGCTGCTCATCGTCCCGGGGCTGATCTGGATCCTGGTCTCGAATTTCAAGTACAGCATCGAATTCACGAGCGGGACGCTCGTGCAGGTGCAATTCAAACAGGCGCCGGATGTGGGGGTGCTGCGCTCGACGTTGGACCAGGCCGGCATCCATGATGCGGAGATCCAGCAGTTTGGCACTCCGCTCGATTACGTCATCCGCGCGCAGGGAACGGAGCAGACGGCGGAGCAGGCGAACGGGGCCACGGCCGTCGCTACGCAGATCACCAAGGCGTTGGAGCAACACTACCAGCCAGGCAGTTTTTCCGTGGTGCGCAGCGAGGTCGTGGGCCCCAAGGTGGGTGGCGAGCTCAGACAGAAGGCCGGGTACGCGATCCTGATCTCCTTCGTCATCACGCTCATCTACCTTGCGATCCGCTTCGAGTGGCGATTCGGCGTGGCTGCCGTCATCGCGACGGGGCACGACATTCTCGCGACACTCGCGTTCATCAAGTACGCGCACCTCGAGATCTCGCTCGTGGTAGTCGGCGCGATCCTGACGATGATCGGGTATTCGCTGAACGACACGATCATCATCTTCGACCGCGTACGTGAGGATCTGCGGCAACATCGGAAGGAATCGTTCTACGACGTCCTCAACCGCGCGGTCAACGAGACGCTGCCGCGGTCGATCCTGACGCACGCGACCACGCTCGGCACCCTGATCGGCTTGACGCTGCTCGGCGGCGAGGTCATCCGTCCGTTCGCGCTCGTGATGCTGTTCGGCGTCTTCACCGGGACGTTCAGCTCGATCTACGTCGCCTCGCCGATCCTGCTCGCGATCGAGGGGAAGTGGCCGCACCCGGCCGGCGGGCGCGGTGGTGTCGGCCCGCGGTCGACACAGAAGGTGGAGCGGGGACGCGCGCGAGACACGCAGACCGTTGCCACGCACTGACCGGGAGGGCGCAGGTGCCTGCCGGCCCTGCTCCCGGTCGGGCTGTTGATGCTACAGTTCGTCGACAGCCACACGCACCTCGCCGATCCCGCCTTCGATGCGGATCGTGAGGAGGTGATCGAGCGCGCACGCGCCGCTGGCGCGCGCGCGCTCGTGTGCATCGGTGAGTCGCTGCCGGCCGCCGACCGCGCACATGCGCTCGCGCTCGCGCATCCCGCGTTCATCGCATGGACGGCCGGCGTGCATCCGCACGACGCCGCCGAGTTCGATGCCGCGCGCGATGTGCCCGCACTCCGCGAGCGGATGCAGGGGGGCGCCGTCGCCGTCGGCGAGTGCGGGCTCGATTACCACTACGACAATTCGCCGCGCGATCGGCAGATCACCGCATTCGCCGCGCAACTCGAGCTGGCGCGGGAGATGGCGTGCCCCGTCGTCGTGCACACGCGTGACGCCGAGGCGGACACCCATGCGCTCGTGCGCGAGGCGGGCGTCTCCGGCGTGCAGGGCGTGCTGCATTGCTTCACCGGATCGGTCGCCCTCGCGCGTGCGGCGCTCGATGCGGGATGGCTCATCTCGTTCAGCGGCATCATCACCTTCAAGAAGTGGACGGATCTCGACCTGCTCCGTCTCGTGCCCGACGATCGCCTGCTCGTCGAGTCGGATGCGCCCTATCTCGCGCCGGTCCCGTTCCGTGGGAAGCGCAACGAGCCAGAGTGGGTGCCGAATACCGTGCGCCGGCTCGCCGAGGCGCGAGGTGCTGATGCAGAGTCGCTCGGCATGCAGACAGCAGCGAACGCTGGCTCCCTGTTTGGCTTGGGTCATCCCCGGTCATCTGGTGCTGGCGAGGATGTGGTGCAAGCCCATAAACTCTAACGCGAACCTGTCATTCCGAGCGTAGCGAGGCATCGCACCGGCGATGCCTCGGGACTCCTCGGTCGCCTCGCTCCCTCGGCATGACAGGCAGATCTCCCCATTGCTCCGAGGCGCTCGTGGCGAACGTACCAACCGATATCGAGATCGCGCAG
>DASSNR010000052.1:0-20269 GCA_035687925.1 Gemmatimonadaceae bacterium
CAGGTGCGGCCATCCTCGCCGCGAAAGCCATCGAAGTGGCGAAGCGCGCGCAACACGGCGTCCTGCACGGCGTCCTCCGCGTCGTGCCGGTCGCGCATGAGGTAGCGCGCGAGTGTGTATGCCGCATCGAGATGCGGGAGCACCGCGGCCTCGAAGCGCGAGCGCGCGCTCGATGTCCGTGCGTCCCCTGAACGCGGCGTGGTCCACTCCGCGCGGTGCGCATCGGCCTGCACTCCCGACGCATCGAACGTCTTGCCGAACATCGCCATCCGAGCCATCCCACCTCGCGCGCGAGTCTCATGATGAGACCGCGCGAGCCGCGGATTTATTCCCGACCGGCGCCGCTTTCCCCCGAACACGAGCACGGGAATAAAACACACGGCCGCCCAGTCCAGTTCGCCACGACGCGCACGCCTCCGTCGCGCGGCGACTGTCGACTCTCGTGGAGCACTCCCATGTCGGACTACATCACACACGATCACAGCGACGACGGCATCGATCGTCGCGGCTTCCTCAAGTGCATGGCCTGGGCGGGCACGGGGATGCTCTGGGCGATCAGCGGCGGCGTGTTGAGCTCGCGCGTGCTGAACGGCGCCGCAGACCTCGGCGACGCGGTGGCTCGGAGCACGCTCTTCTTCGTGCAGATCAGCGACAGCCACATCGGCTTCAACAAGGCCGCGAACACGGACGTGACGGCGACGCTCGAGGAAGCGATCGCTCGCATCAACGGTCTGCCGAAGGAGCCCGCATTCCTCCTGCACACCGGCGACATCAGTCAGCTCTCGAAGCCCGACGAGTTCGACACCGCGCAGCAGGTGATCCGTTCGGCGAAGTCGAAGACCGGCCACGTGTTCTATGTCCCGGGCGAGCACGACGTCCTCGGCGACGACGGCGCGTCGTACCTCGCGCGCTACGGAAAGGGTGCGGGGCGCGGGTGGTACAGCTTCGACTACGAGGGCGTCCACTTCATCGCGCTCGTGAACGTGCTCGACCTGAAGCCCGGCGGGCTCGGCAATCTCGGACGCGAGCAGCTCGAGTGGCTCGAGCGCGACGTGCGGCATCTCTCGAGCAGCACGCCAATCGTCGTCTTCGCGCACGTACCGCTCTGGGCCGTGTATCCCGCCTGGGGGTGGGGCACCGATGATGGCGCGCAGGCGCTCTCGTACCTCACGCGATTCGGCTCGGTGACCGTGCTGAACGGTCACATCCATCAGGTGGTGCAGAAGGTGGAGGGACACATGAGCTTTCACACCGCGCTGTCCACCGCGTTTCCACAGCCCGCGCCCGGCACGGCGCCGGCACCCGGACCGCTCACGGTGCCCGCCACGCAGCTGCGCGACTTTCTCGGACTCACGAGTGTGCGCTACATCACGGGCGCGCAGTCGCTCGCCGTCGTCGATGCAACGCTCTCGGGTGCCGCAGTCGGCGCGACGGCGATGGCGCAGATGGAGTCGCACACTGCGCAGCGACAAGCGCCGGCGCGCGCCACCATGCCGGGTCAGATCGACATCGACAACTTCAGCTTCACGCCGCCGTCGCTCGTCGTCTCCGCGGGCACGCGCGTCACGTGGGTCAACCGGGATGACGTGCCGCACCAGATCGTGAGCACGGACAAGCGGTTCGCATCATCGCCGGTGCTGGACACGAGCCAGCGCTACGTACACGCCTTCACGACGCCGGGGACGTACGCGTACTTCTGCTCGATCCACCCGCGGATGACGGGATCGATCACCGTGCGGTAGCCGGCGCGTCCGGCGGCAAGGCTGTCGCGGCCATTGGCAAGAAAGATGCATTCGGCCGCCTCATTTCCTGGCGCGCGTGGTGTGACCCTTTGCGGAGCACGACGGCATGGTGCGGATGACGTGGTCGAGGAATCGTTGCGCCGCGGTGATGCTGCTGGCCGGCACCGCGTCACTCGTCGCGTGCGGCGACTCGCACGAGACGTCACCTGTGGGCCCGGCGCTCGCCGCGACCATTACCCTCGCGCCGTCCGCTCCGCCGGCGCTGACGGTCGGCGACACGCTGCGGCTCACCGCCACCGTCAAGGACGCGAGCGGCGGTGTGCTCGACCATCCCGTTACCTGGGCGTCGAGCGACACCGCCAGCGCGCGGATCACGAGCGACGGACTCGTCACCGCGTGGGGTGCGGGCTCGGCGACGATCACCGCCACGAGCGACACGACGTCGGCTTCGACGACGCTCACCGTGAACGGGGCGACGCCCATCCTCCTCGCGCCGGCTGCCGTGATCGGCAAGGACTCGCTCCCACCAGGCGATACGCCGACCGGTGGACAGGGACAGGCGGTGGGCGACATCAATTGCGAGACCATGGCGCAGCTGGCCTATCACATCCACGCCCACTTGTCGCTGATCGTGAACGGCGAGCAGCTCGCCATCCCGCTCGGCATCGGCACCGTCAACCCGCAGGTGCAGGACGCCTTCGTCACTGCCGCCTCGTGCTTCTACTGGCTGCACACGCACGATGCGTCCGGCATCGTGCACGTCGAACCGTCGGTCAACGTGCCGCTCACGCTCGGTCAGTTCTTCGACGTCTGGGGCCAGCCGCTCACGGCCACGAGCGTCGCCGGCTTCACCGGCCCTCTCACCGTCTTCGTCAACGGCACGCCCTACACCGGCGACCCGCGCGCCATCTCGTTGACCGAGCGCATGCAGATCACCCTCGAGGTCGGCACCCCAGTCGTGCCGCCGCCGGTGTATCAGTTCCCGGACATTTACTGAAGTGGGTCAGTGGGTCAGTAGGTCAGGAACGGCTTGCAGTACTGTCATCCCGAGCGCAGCGAGGGATCTCGCTGGTAGCCCGAGATCCCTCGCTGCGCTCGGGATGACAAGCTTCTTCTGACCCACTGACTCACTCCTTCTCTTACGCCGCGTCCGTCAACACCCGCCGCGGTCTCGGGAACGGGCGCTCCGGCTCGCTGCGCTCCGGCTCGGCCGGCTCGGCGTGCTCGAGCGTCTGGGCGCCGACGAGCGTCGCGTAGGTGCCGCCGCGGGCGAGCAGATCGTCGTGGCGGCCCACCTCCACGATGCGACCCTGGTCGAGGACGATGATCCGGTTCGCGTCGCGCACGGTGGAGAGACGGTGCGCGATCACGAGCGTCGTGCGGCCGCGCGAGAGGCGACGCAGGGCGCCCTGGATGGCGCGCTCGCTCTCGGTGTCGAGTGCCGACGTCGCTTCGTCGAAGATCAGCAACGGCGGATCGGTCAGGAACGCTCGCGCGATCGCGATGCGCTGGCGTTGTCCGCCGGACAGTCCTACGCCGCGCTCGCCCACCACGGTGTCGTATCCCTGCGGGAGCTCCATGATGAAGTCGTGCGCGTTCGCGGCGCGTGCGGCGATCTCGATGTCCTCGTCCGCCGCGTCCGGGCGACCGTAGGCGATGTTCGCGCGAATCGTATCGCTGAACAGTCGCACGTCCTGCGGGACGACGCCCATCTGTCGCCGGAACGAGCCTGCGGTGAGCGTGCGGAGATCGTGACCGTCGAGCAGGACGGCGCCATCGGTCGGCTCGTACAGGCGCTGCAGCAGCAGCGTGAGCGTGCTCTTCCCCGAGCCGCTCGGTCCCACGAGCGCCACCCATTCGCCTGGCTCCACGCACAGCGAGAGGTGGTGCAGCACTGGCGTGTCGGGGCGGTAGCCGAACGACACGTGCTTGAACTCGATCGCGCCGGTGAGTGTGGGCGCGGGCGTCGCGTCCGGCCGGTCGATGAGCGTCTCCGGCTCATCGAGGATGCCGACGATCGCTTCCGTCCCCACCGCGCCCTTGCGCACCAGCTTGTACAACTCGGTGAGGCTCTGCAGGGGCGCGAAGAGCGCCGATGTGTAGCCGAGGAAGGCGACGAGCGTGCCGAGCGTGATGCGACTGGTGGTGACGAGATACGCGCCGACGGCCACGGTGGAGAGTCGCGCGCCGAGGATGAGGAGGTTCTGTGCGGCGTTGGTGACCGCGTCGTCCTTCACGCCATCCTGCACGATCTTCTTCCCCGCGCGCTGACCGTCGAGGAAGCGCAGCGTCTCCGAGCGCTCCATCGCGAAGCTCTTCACCGTCTGGATGCCGTCGAGCACTTCGTTCAGGCGCCCGTACAGCCTGGCCCAGTGCGTCACGAGCGTCCGCTCGCGCTGGGTCTGCACGCGTGCCGTGCGCGCCCAGATCACGACCGGGAGCGGCAGGAAGACCACCGTGGCCAGCGTGAGTCGCCAGTCGAGCTTGAGCATGGCGACCACCGACAGCACGAGGTAGAAGCAGGTCGGGAGAAAGGTGAACGCGACTTCCTTGAACGCTTGCTCGAAGTTGCCGACGCTCTGGTTCATGAGGTTCATGAGCCCGCCCACCGTGCCGCGCCGATGGTACTCGATCGGCAGCACCGTGAGCTTCTCCACGAGCCGAGTGCGCAACTCGTAGTCGACGGCGTTCTTGATGACCCACGAGCGGACGGTGGTCCACCCGGTGAGCACGGCGCGGAGCGCCTCGAGCACGAGGAGGCCGACGACGGCGCCCCACAGCTCGTTTCGGTGCGCGGTGCCGTCGAGCGCGTCGACGATGCGCTTCATGAGGAGCGGCTGCACCGCACTCAGCGCGGAGCCGATGAGGGCGACGAAGAGCACGACCGCGATCGCGCCCTTGTGCGGGGCGGCGAACGAGCTGGCGCGACGCACCAGCGTGCGAAAGCTCATGGATGGCTGCTGTACAGCGGACATCGAGAACTGCGAGGCGACTGAAGGGACCGGCAGCATCGCCGGTGGAGTCGGTGACCGAGCGGCCGAGCGAGCCGGCCGCGTCAGCGTCCCGGGGATGTGGCGTGGGAAGATATCAGTTCTCGTAAGGACGATATGTGATGCGCGTCGCAACATGGCGCGCGCAACCTCGCGCGTGCAGCGCCGGAGCGGTCAGCGAATCGCATGTAGGGAAATGAAAACGATCACGCCAGCCTGGCAGACGTGTTCGTGCCGGCGGCGTGCTGTCGAAGGAGTCGCACGTGATATCAGTTGCAGGCCGCGAACTCTATCGAAGCAGAATGTCTGACGCAAGAGAGGGGCAGAGAGCAGAAAGCAGAGAGCAGACAGCAGCCGACAGAGAGCAGGACGGGCGTCCGGGATGCGGATATTCCCGATGAGCCCTTCCTGCTTTCTGTTTTCTGCTCTCTCCTTTCTGCTATCTGCCCTCTGCTTTTTCTACTTCATCATCCCCGGCCCGACCATGAAGTGGTGGGCGATGCTGTCGGGCGAGACGAGAAACAGGGCGGTGCCGACGACGCCGTGTGCGATCCCCAGGAAGAACAGATTGCGCGACCGCATGTAGATGATCGCGCTGAGCGTCCCGGCTACAAACGTTACCGCCATGAGGTACCAGTTGAGCGCGTGTGCGCCCGCGAAGCAGAGCCCTGCGAGGAGCGGCACCAGCCACGCCGCGGCCGGGCCGTGAATCACCTGCATGAAGCGGTTCGTGAAGTAGCCGTTCAGCACGTACTGCTGAAAGAGCCCCCACACGACGTACCCGGCGAGAATACCCAGCGCCGTACCCGCCGAGAGCGGACGGAAGGTGTGCAGCAGCGCGCCCGACGCGAGCGCTCCGCCCGCGATGAGCAGCACGAGGGGCCCGTACTCCGCGAAGCACGCTCGTAGATTGTTCAGGCGAAAGCCGATCTTCCTCGGCGACTCCCGGCGGATGACGTGCGATGCGATCACCGCGCCCAGGAGCAGCACGACGAACGGCCGGAACCAGAGTTGGATCCACCAGATGAACAGGACGATGAGCGAATACACCACTGCGGCCTCGACACCCGGCGCACGCGACCATGGCCCGATCCACGCGCCGAGCACGGCGTGGCGCACGGAAGCGGTCGTCGCCGGGGCGCTGTTCGTCATCGCGTTCGCGGTGTTCGTGTCGCTGGGGCCGTTGGTGGGGAGCGCGTCGGAGCGCGTGGCGGTCCTCATGCTCTTCGTCCTCCTGGTCGGCGCGTACCTCGCCCTCAGCGTGCGCACCGTGCGCGACGCGCTCCACTCGGTCCTGCACTCGAACGCAGCACGCATGCTGGCCGCGCCCGTCGTGCTGTGGATGGCGAGCGTGATCTACCTGCGCCTCGCGGGCTATGCCGCCGACGCGCGGGTGGGCCCCTTCGCCGCATATCTCGTTCTTCCGGCGCTCGTAGTGGCGAGCGGTTCCACACCGCTCGGCCGAGCGCCAGTGCGCGAGCTCGCCGCCGCCGTGCTGCTCTGGCTCCCGATCGAGTTCCACCTCCTCCCCACGCTCCCGATCCCGGTGGCCGGCGGCTATAACGCGGTCCCGTTTCTCGCGCTCGTCGAAGGGCTCTATCTCTTTCTCATCGCCCGCCCGCTGGACGGCGTCGGCTACACGTATCTCCTCACCTGGCGCGACGCCCGCCTCGCGCTCACGTCGTTCGCGCTCTTCGCCATCATCGCCATTCCAATCGGACTCGGCACGCGATTCCTCGCCTGGAATCCGGACGTGCGCTTCGGGAGCCTGGTCGTTCGCCCGATTCTCATTTACCTGGTGACCGCCATCCCCGAAGAACTCCTCTTCCGCGGCCTGATCCAGAACCTCCTCACTCGCTGGCTCGGCGCCCCGCGCGCACTGCCAATCGCCGCCGTCATCTTCGGCCTCGCCCACTTCCCCGACCCGCGCTACATGCTCCTCGCGACGATCGCCGGCTTCGCCTACGGCTGGGTCTACCTGCGCACTGGCAAGATCACAGCATCAGCCGTGACGCACGCGCTGGTGGATGGGGTGTGGGTGGCGATGTTGAGAGTGAGTCAGTGAGGCAGTAGCTCAGTGAGTCAGTAGGTCAGTGGGTCAGTAGGTCAGTGGGTCAGGAACGGCCTGAACGACGGTCATCCCGAGCGCAGCGACTGTCATCCCGAGCGGAGCGACTGTCATCCCGAGCGAAGCGAGGGATCTCCCCTCGCCACGCCGAGATTCCTCGCTGCGCTCGGAATGACAAGCCTCTTCTGACCTACTGACCTACTGACTCACCCCCTCTCCGCGATCCTCGACTTCCCCCCGCGCATGATCGGCAGCGTCCGGATCGGCTTCCCCGTCAGCGTGAAGATCGCGTTGCACACGGCCGGGGCGATCGGGGGCGTACCGGGCTCGCCGATCCCACCCTGCTTCTCCGTGCTCGGCACGATGTACACCTCGACGGCGGGCATCTCGTTCATGCGGAGCATCGGATAGCTGTCGAAGTTCCCCTGCCGCACGCGGCCGCGGTCGATCGTGATGTCACCGTACAGTGCGGCGGTGAGACCATACACGATGCCGCTCTGCATCTGCGCTTCGATCGTGTCGGGGTTCACCGTCGGGCCGCAGTCGACGGCGCACACCACGCGGTGCACGCGCGGCTTCCCGTTCGCATCCAGCGAGACCTCGACCACTTCCGTCACGAACGAGCCGAACGACTCGGCCATCGCGATCCCACGCGCGCGACCCGCGGGGAGCGGCATCCCCCACCCGGCCTTCTGCGCGGCGAGCTCGAGCACGCCGCGGTGACGCGGATGATTCGCGAGCAGCGTACGGCGCAGCTCGAACGGATCCTTCCCCGCTGCACGCGCCACTTCGTCGAAGAAGCACTCGGTGACGAACGCGTTGTGCGAGCTCCCCACCGAGCGCCAGTAGCCGAGTGGGATGGGAAGATCGGCGATCGTCTGCTCGACGAGGATGTTCGGGAACTCGTAGGGCACGTTCGCCGCACCCTCGATGAGCGAGCCATCGATCCCGTTGCGTGGCGGGAAGCCCTTCGACACCGAGATCGACGGGCCGACGATGCGATGCGTCCACGCGATCGGATCGCCGCTCGCGTCGAACGCGGCGCTGAACCGGTTGTACGTCGTCGGCCGATAGAAGTCGTGCCGGATGTCGTCCTCGCGCGTGTCGATCATCTGCACGGGCGCACCCATGGCCTTCGAGAGCGCGACCGCCTCGGCCACGAAGTCCGTCTCGCTCCGACGGCCGAAGCCGCCGCCGAGGTACGTCGTGTGGACGCGCACCTTCTCCGGCGGGAGACCGGCCACCTCCGCCGCCACACGCTGCGTCCCCGACTGTCCTTGCGTCGGCGCCCACACGTCGCATCCATCGGCGCGCACGTGCGCGGTGCAGTTCATCGGCTCCATCGTCGCGTGCGCGAGGTAGGGGACCTCGTACACGGCGTCGATCATCTTCGCCGCACTGGCCATGGCGCTCGTCGCATCGCCTTCCTTCCGCGCTTGCACGCCGGGCTTCTCCGCGAGCTTCGCGAGCGATGCGCTGATGCCCGCGCTGTCGAGCGACGCATTGGCGCCCTCGTCCCATTCGATGACGAGCGCGCGCCGAGCGGAGAACGCCTGCCAGTAGCTCTCGGCGACGACGGCCACCGCGGCCTCCGAGCGTGCGCTCTTCACCGGGTCGAGCCGCACGATGCGCTTGACGCCGGGCATCGCCTTCGCGCGCGAATCATCGATGCGCGCGATCGTCCCGCCGAACACCGGCGAGCGCTCGACGGACGCGTAGAGCATCCCGGGCACGCGCACATCGATGCCGAAGCGCGCGGTGCCGTTCACCTTGAGCGGCGTGTCGGTGCGCGGCACGCGATGACCGAGGAGACGGAAGTCCTTCGGATCCTTGAGCGGCGGATCGGCCGGCACGTCCAGCTTCGCCGCGCGCGACGCGAGCTGCCCGTAGGTGAGCTTGCGTCCGGTCTTCGTGTGGATGACGGCACCCGATTCCGCGCGACAGTCGGACGCGTCCACGCCCCACTGCTGCGCCGCGGCCGACACGAGCATCACGCGCGCGGTCGCGCCCGCCTTGCGCAGCAGGTCGTACGACGACCGCACGCTGCTGCTTCCGCCAGTGCCCATGCGTCGCGCCCACCCCGCGGGATTTTCCGGCGTCGGCCCCACGCGCACCGACTTCAGGTCGACCTCGAGCTCCTCGGCCACGAGCATCGGGAGCGACGTCCACACTCCCTGTCCCATCTCCGACTTGTCGACGGTGATGGTGACGTTGCCGTCGGTGCCGATGTGCACCCAGCCGTTCGGCGAGAACTCATCGCCGTCGCGTGTGCCGTCGAGCGACTCGGCGAGTGCGGCGTCGGTGAGACGCGACGGGATGTAGAACGCGATCGTGAGACCGGCGGCCGACGTCACACCAGTCTTGAGGAAGTCGCGACGAGAGACGCGCGTGTCGCTGCTCATTTCACACCTCCCGTGCCCGCCGCGCGATGAATCGCGGCGCGAATGCGCTGGTACGTCCCGCAGCGGCAGACGTTGCCCGACATCGCGGCATCGATCTCCTCGTCCGTCGGCTTCGGGTTCTTCGCGAGGAGCGCCGCCGCGGACATGAGCTGTCCCGATTGGCAGTAGCCGCACTGCGGCACCTCTTCGGCGACCCACGCGTCCTGCAGGCGCTGACCGATGTCGTGCGAGGCGAGCGCTTCGATCGTGATGATCGGCTTCCCCGCTGCAGCGGAGACCGGCATCGAGCAGGATCGGACGGGCGTGCCATCGAGATGCACCGTGCATGCGCCGCACAGCGCCATGCCGCATCCGAACTTGGTGCCGGTCATGTTGAGCGTATCACGCAGCACCCAGAGCAGCGGGGTGTCGGGCGCGACATCAACGGTGTGACGACGACCGTTGATGGTGAGGGTGAGAGCACTCATACGACGGACTCCGGTGAGGGGCGAAGAGGTCCGGCACGACGAGGCAACGCTACAATCATATACGGCGGAGAGGCGGGAGGGGATGCGGCGCACGATCTCCCGCCGACCCGCCGGCCGGCAGGTCGGTTCAGAGAATCGCGATGGTGCCCGATGCGTCGCTACCGGATTGGCGGCGCGAAGTTCCCGCAGGCGATGATCGTCGACATGTTGTCAGACGCGGCGTGCACGTTCACCGAATAGTCGACCGATGCCGACAGCGGCTGGTTCAGATTCACCTGCGCACTGGCGGTACCGTTGCTGGCGACCTTGAGCGGCGTGTACGCGTCCGCGGTGCCAAGGGTCTGCCCGATGCTCCCGCACCGGCCGACGTGCACCTCCCATGGATGGATGCCGCCGGGGGGAGCGTTCGAGATCGCGACGGACACGACCGTGTGACCGCTGTCGGGTGCCATCCAGGCTGTCCCATTGATCTGGAGCGCTCCGCGGAGCGAGGTCGGTGTGGCCAGGACTGCGTTCCAGCGCGTGCCCGTTATGGCGCCAGTGTCCGTGATCTTGACTGGCGCTGATTGGCGATTGAAGGAGCTGCAGGCGCTGACGGTGATGAGCGCGAGTGAGAGCAGGGCGATTCGTGGTTGGAGCATCGGGGTACCTCCGTCCCCGTGAAATAATGTGGGAGCAGGGGCCGCCCCCTGTGGGCGCGAGCGCCCGGGGTGGGATGCGCTCGACTCCGGTTGCGGAGGCGGGCAATAAGCACGCCAGGGCAGGAACTGAACCGCAGCACGTCGACGCGCCCGCTGGAGGGTGCAGCACGCAACGAGCTGGCCATCGACCGTAAACGCTCCACTTTCTCGAATCGTCTCACGATCGTGCCTCGCCTGGAGCTGGTCATCGACGACGAAACCCGCGACGACGCGGAGCTCACGACACTCGTGGCCCACGCCCGCACCGGCAACGCGACCGCGTTCGAGGAGCTCGCCCGGCGCGTGCGCTCGCGCGTGCGTCGCTGGGCCGGCCGTCTCGTTCGCGATGGCGATGATGCGGAGGACGTCACGCAGCTCGTGCTCCTCCGGCTCCACGCCCGCATCGGCGACTACGAGGGACGCAGTCGGTTCACGAGCTGGCTCTATCGAGTGACCCGGAACCTCGCGCTCGATCACCGGCGGACGGTGGAGCGACGGCGCGCACTGCTCGCTCCGGAGATGTCTCGAGCACGTGCGTCCATCGCACCCGACGTCGCCACGGCACCCGATGTCGCCGCGCGGGACGACGATGCAGCTCGGCTCGCTCGGCTGGTGCGCGCCTACTTCACGGAGTTGCCGCCGCGCCAGCGCGAGGTGTTCGAGATGGCGGACCTGCACGGCCGCGCGCCATCCGAGATCGCTGCCGCGCTCGCGTTCGTGATCGTCGCACGCAGCGCACGTCGTGATGTCGCGCCCGTCGTCCCGGTCATCACGCAGCCGGTGCGCAACACGGAGCCGTCACGCGTTGCGAGCGCGAGCGTGCCAAGCACGCAGGCCGCGGAGAACGCGGGCGGTGCTCGTGCAGCCGAATCGGCGCCCGTCGCCACAACGAAGTCCGTCGCTGCGCCCTCAGCATCACGACGTCCACTCGAGCACGCCGTCCAGCCGCGTTCACTCCCCGCAGCACAGCGCGTGGAGCCGACGCCGCTCGCACCACGCTCCGTCACGCACCCGCTGGTGGTGGCCGAGGCGCAATCGCTCGTCTCCGTCACGCCGCCTCCGGGGAAGCGCGCCGCGATCATGCGCACGCCCGATCCAGCCATCACCGTCGTCTGGCTCTACTGACCACTCTATAAAGGATTTCCACCATGCCTCGACGCACTCGCTTCGCTCTGCTCGCGTTCGTCGTCACGGCGCTCTCGACTCCGATCGCGATCGCCCACGCGCAGGACCCGACGACGCCGCTCGCTGTGCGGACGTTCTCGCTCCATTACCTCGCGCCGCACGATGCCGCGAGTCTCGTGTCGCCCTACATCCAGTCGCGCGACGGCGGCGTGTTCGAGGCGGGGCGCGACATCCAGGCGATCACCGTGCGCGAGACGCCGCCGGTACTCGCGCGCATCGACAGCCTGCTGCACGCGCGCGATGTCGCGCCGCCGACGATCGTCTTCCACTTCCAGCTCATCGCCGCCGAGGATTCGGTGGTGCACGATCCAGCCATCGCGCGGCTCGATACGACGTTGCGCGGGCTGTTCAAGTTCGCCGGGTACCGGCTGCTGTCCACCGGAACGGCGATGGCCGGCGACCACTCGCACTTCTCGATCAGCATGGGTGCCGGCGACGATCGCTACGCGCTCGATGGGGACGTGATGGCGCTCGACGCGAGCGGCGGGAGTGGAAGCGTGCAGCTGCTCGTGCACCTCGCGCGGAAGTCGGCCCTCATGTATGAGGGGAAGCCCGTTCCCTCGGAGGGGTTGCTGATGACCGGCGTCACGATCCCGGTTGGACAGACCGTCGTCCTGGGCAGCGCCGCGCCGCGCAACGAGCGGCGGGCGCTCATTCTCTCGGTGCGGCCGGAACTGGTGTCGGTGGCGAAGCGCTGATCGACACGGTGTGGAAGACGATCGTGCGCGGCGCCACAACGCGCTCGTGCAGCGGGCTGTCGACGCGCGTGCCGGCATGATGGGCGATCCGCCCCGCCGCCCCTGCCCCGCGTGCGCTCCGCGCGATCTCGCTGTACCTTTGTCGCCACGGACCCTCGTGGAGGTGTACCGATGTCCGGGTTGCGTGCGCGCGTCGTCGTTTCCTGCCTCGTTGCACTCCTGCCGCTCGGCGTGAGCTGCTCGAGCTTCGCCGCGCCGTCGGATCTCACCGGCTCCTGGGGCGGGGAACACATCAGCCTCGTCGTCACCGATAGTGGAGCGACCGCGCAGTTCGACTGCGCGAGCGGCACCATCGACGCGCCGCTCGTTCCCGATGACGCGGGCCGCTTCGTGGCGTCCGGCACCTTCACCCCCGGCCGTGGCGGGCCCATCCTCCAGGGCGATACGCTGCCGTCGCATCCAGCGCGCTATAGCGGGCAGGTGAAAAGCAACACGATGACACTCACCATCGTCGAGACGGACAGCGAGACGAACGTCGGCACCTTCACGCTCCAGCGCGGCGCGAGCGCGCACGTCTTCAGGTGTCTGTAAGCCCCGGCCACAGTGCGTCCCGTCGCGCCCGCACCTACCCATCGTCCGACGCAGCATCACGACAACCTGACACGACAGTGACGAACACCACCCGCACGCCGCGATGGTCGCTGCCGGCCATCGTGGCCGTCTGTCTCGCCACCGCTTCGGCCGCATCGCGTCTCGCCGCGCAGGAATCCGCCCCCTTCCACGTCGTCGAAACCACCATCGCCGACGTTCACTCGGCCATGCGCGCCGGCACGCTCACCTGCCACGCCCTCGTCGAACAGTACCTGCGCCGCATCGATGCCTACGACAAGAACGGCCCGGCCATCAATTCGATCATTCTCGTCAACCCCGATGCGTTGAAGACGGCCGACTCCCTCGATGCCGTCATGCACAGCGGCGCGCCGATGGGCCCGCTCCATTGCATCCCCGTCATCGTCAAGGACAACTACGAAACGAAAGGGCTGCAGACGACGGCCGGCTCGCTGTCGCTCGAGGGCTTCATCCCCGATCGCGATGCGTTCCTCGTGCGGCGCATTCGCGAGGCCGGCGCCATCGTGCTCGCGAAGTCGAACATGGCGGAGTTCGCGTTCAGCCCGTACGAGACGGTGAGCTCCATCCTCCCGGGCTACACGCGGAATCCGTACGCGCTCAACCGCGTGACCGCAGGCTCCAGTGGCGGCACGGCGGCCGCCGTCGCCGCCAACCTCGGCGAAGTGGGACTCGGCACCGACACCGGCAACTCGATTCGCGGCCCGTCATCGCATCAGGCGCTCGTCGGCATCCGCTCGACCATGGGACTCACGAGCCGCGCGGGCATCGTCCCGCTCGATCTCTCCGCGGACATCGCCGGCCCCATCGCGCGCACCGTCGCCGACGCGGTGGCCGTCTTCCAGGTCGTCGCCGGCTACGACCCCGACGATCCGGCTACCACACCGAGCAAGGGCCGCGCGATCCCCGACTACTCGAAGTCGCTCGTGCGCGATGGGCTGCGCGGCGCACGCATCGGCGTGCTGCGCCAGGCGTACGAGCGGCCGAGTGCGGACCCCGAGGTGCTCGCCGTCTTCGATCACGCGCTCGATGAGATGCGCCGCGCGGGCGCGACGGTCATCGACACGGTGATGATCCCCGAGCTCGATTCGCTCGAGCGCGCGAACCGCGGCTCGTGCAACCGGTTCAAGTACGATCTCGAGCGATGGATCGCGAGCACGGGTGGACGTACACCGGTGAAGAGCCTGGACGACATCATCCGCTCGCGACGCTTTCATCCATCGATTCAGACGCGGCTCCAGCGCGCCGCGATGGCGAACACACCGCCGGAGCAGAGCCCCGGCTGCGCGAGCGATGCGCGGTTCAGCGAGGGGCTGCGCGCCGCGGTGCAGCGCGTCATGGATCGGCTCCATCTCGATGCGCTCGTCTATCCGACGTGGAGCAACCCGCCGCGCTTGATCGGCGACCTCAACACGCCGGCCGGCGACAACAGCCAGCTCTTCTCGCCGAGCACCGGGTGGCCAGCCGTGCAGGTGCCGATGGGCTACACGCGCGGCGGGATGCTCCCGGCGGGGATCACCTTCTTCGGACGCGCGTGGAGCGAGCCGACGCTCTTCCGGCTCGCATACGGCTACGAGCAGGCGACGCATCATCGGCATCCGCCGCCGACCACGCCGCCGCTGCGGTGAGGGAGCGTTTCACGATTGCGGTGAGCGACCGCTCCACCATGTCGGTGCGTGAGCATCCATCGCATTGCTTGCCCCTCGGTGTTCCAGCCGTAATCTTGTCGGACGCGATCCGCAGTCTCCTACTCCCCTGGAACCCGCGGCATTCGTCCGCCGCTCCCGCCATGTCTCGTCGCACATCGGTTCTCGCGCTCGCGCTCGCCATCGGGCTCGCGGCGCCGACGCACCTCGTTGCCCAGCGACGCACGCGCTCCACCACGCGTGCAGCCGCCGCGGCGCCAGGTCAGCAGCGCAACGACTCGACGCGCCAGCGCAATCCGACCGCCGCACTGCGCTTCCGCTCGATCGGGCCCGGCCTCATCTCCGGGCGCATCAGCGACATCGCCGTCGACCCGCGCCAGAAGAGCACGTGGTACATCGCCACCGCCTCCGGCGGACTGTGGAAGACGACGAACGCCGGCGTCACCTTCACGCCGATCTTCGACCGCGAGCACTCGTACTCCATCGGCGTGGTGGTCGTCGATCCGAAGAATCCGAACGTCGTCTGGGTCGGCACGGGGGAGAACAACGCGCAGCGCTCCGTCTCGTACGGCGATGGCGTCTACAAGTCGATCGACGGCGGGCGTACGTGGCAGAACGTCGGCCTCAAGAACTCGGAGCACATCGGCAAGATCGCCATCGACCCGCGCAACTCCGACGTCGTCTACGTCGCCGCGCAGGGCCCGCTCTGGAGCGGCGGTGGCGATCGTGGACTCTTCAAGACGACCGACGGCGGCGCAACCTGGAAGAAAGTGCTCGACGGCGGCGAGTGGGCGGGCGCAACCGACGTCGTGCTCGATCCGCGCAACCCGGACGTCGTCATCGCCTCCACGTGGCAGCGCATCCGCCACCAGTGGGGGTACATCGCCGGCGGACCGGAGTCCGCGCTCTATCGCTCCACGGACGGCGGCGCCACATGGAAGAAGTCGCAGTCCGGATTCCCCAACGAGGACCTGGGTCGCATCGGGCTCGCCATCTCACCGGTCGATCCCGACATCGTCTACGCCGTGGTCGAAGCCGCGAACGACAAGGGCGGCTTCTATCGCTCGCGCGACAACGGCGTGAACTGGGAGCGGATGAGCGACTACACCGGAACGAGTCTCTACTACCAGGAGCTCTTCCCCGATCCGAAGGATGTGGACCGCGTCTACTCGACCGATGTCGCCACGATGGTGACCGAGGATGCGGGGAAGACGTTCGATCGCGTGGGCGAGCGCGACAAGCATCCGGACAATCACGTCGTGTGGATCGACCCGGACGACACGGAGCATCTCCTCATCGGGTGCGACGGGGGACTGTACGAGAGCTTCGATCGCGGGCAGACGTATCGCTACTTCGCGAACCTTCCGCTCGCGCAGTTCTACAAGGTGGAAGTCGACAACTCGAAGCCGTTCTACCGCGTGTACGGCGGCGTGCAGGACAACTCGACCGTCGGCGGCCCGTCGCAGTCGCGCACGGACAACGGCGTCACGAATCGCGACTGGTTCTTCACCGCGGGCGGCGATGGCTTCCAGACGCGCGTCGATCCGCAGGACCCGAACACCGTCTACTCGCAGTCGCAGCAGGGGAACATCTCACGCTTCGACCTCGCGACGGGTGAGAGCATCGACATCCAGCCGCAACCCGAGCCCGGCGAGCCGGCGCTGCGCTGGAACTGGGACTCGCCGATCATCATCAGCCCGTTCTCGCACACGCGCCTCTACTTCGCCGCGCAGCGCGTCTACCGGAGCGATGACCGCGGCGATACGTGGCGCGCCGTGAGCCCCGACCTCTCGCGGCAGATCGATCGCAACAAGCTCAAGATGATGGGTCGAGTGTGGAGCGTGGATGCGGTGGCGAAGAACTCGTCCACCACGCTTTACGGCTCCATCGTCGCACTCGCCGAATCGCCGGTGAAGGAAGGCGAGCTGTGGGTCGGCACGGACGACGGGCTCATTCAGGTGAGCACCGATGGCGGCACGACGTGGCGGAAGATCGAGCACATCGCGGGCGCGCCGGACACCGCGTTCATTCCGCATGTCCAGCCCTCCAGCCACGATGCGAACACGGCGTACGTCGTGTTCGACAACCACAAGATGGGCGACTTCAAGCCCTACGTCTTCAAGACCACCGACCTCGGCCACTCGTGGACGAACATCTCCAGCAACCTCCCCGAGCGCGGCACCGCATACGTCGTGATCGATGATCCCGTCGATCCGAACATGCTCTACGTGGGCACCGAGTTCGGTCTCTACTACACCACGAATGGCGGTACAAAGTGGAGCAAGCTCGGCAGCGGGATCCCGACGATCCAGGTGCGCGACCTCGCCATCCAGAAGCGCGATGACGCGCTCGTCGTCGCCACCTTCGGGCGCGGCTTCTACGTGCTCGACCATCTCGCAACACTCCGCGCGCTCACGCCGACGGTCCTCGCGAGCGACGCGACGCTCCTCCCCGTGCCGCGCACGCCGCTCTTCGTGCGCTCGGATCCGCTCGGCGGATCGGGTGCGGGGTGGCAGGGAAGCAACTTCTACACGGCGCCCGACCCGCCGTTCGGCGCGGTGTTCACCTACTACCTGAAGAACGCTCTCGAGTCGCGGCGCGCGCGCCGGGAGAAGGCGGACAAGGCCGCCGAGCGACGCGGCGAGGATGTGTTCTATCCGTCGTGGGATTCGCTGCGCGTGGAAGATCGCGAGGAAGCACCCGCGATTCTCCTCACGGTGACGGATGCGGAGGGACACGTCGTGCGCCGGCTCACGGGCTCGACCAGCGAGGGGCTCCTGCACGTCACGTGGGACCTGCGCTATCCGTCGCCCAACCCGCCGACACCGCCGTCGGCGGGCGGTCGCGGCCGCGGCTTCTTCGGCCGTCAGTCCGCGGGTCCGTTCGTGCTCCCCGGCACGTACCACGTCGCCATGGCCAAGCGCGTGGACGGTGTCGTCACGCCGATCGGTGCACCGCAGACGTTCGAGGTGTATCAGCTCGATTCGACGGCGACGCCGCGCTCGCCGGCCATCCTCGCGTTCCAGCAGAAGACGGCGTCGCTCGCGCGCGCCGTGCTCGGCGCCAACGCGATGGCCACCGAAACGATGAACCAGCTGAATCTCCTCGAGCGTGCGCTCGAAGAAACGCCGGCGCCAAGCGAGAAGCTGTCCGCCGATGCGCGCGCACTGGAGAGCAAGCTGCTCGACATTCAGACCTCGCTCACGGGCGACCGCACGGCGGCGCGTCGCCACGAGTCGTCACCGCCGTCGCTGCTCACGCGGCTCAACCAGATCACCGGTGGGCTCTGGTCATCCACGCT
This sequence comes from Gemmatimonadaceae bacterium, assembly GCA_035687925.1. GTDB lineage: Bacteria > Gemmatimonadota > Gemmatimonadetes > Gemmatimonadales > Gemmatimonadaceae > DASSNR01. The sequence goes on from DASSNR010000052.1 coordinate 17,807, forward strand.
CGGCGATGCCACGAACACGCAGAAGCGTCAGTACGCGATCGTGGCCTCGGAGTTCGGAGGCATCCTCGCGCAGCTGCGGACGCTGGTGACGGTGGACGTTGCAAAGCTCGAGCAGTCGGCCGAAGCCGCGGGCGCGCCATGGACGAGCGGGCGTTTCCCGACCTGGCAAGGCGCCGACGTGGGCGTTGGCGATCCGGGACGCACGCCATAACTACAATCCGACATGCCTGAACCATTCTTCCACTGGGGCGACAGCGCCTTCGAGTACATCGGCTTTCTCTCGTCGTTCTTCATCATCGGCGCGATCGCCTTCCGCGCGTTCGTGCTGCGCCCCATGCTCGCCTGCGGCGGATCGCGCGCCGATGCGCTGCGTGCGTCCGGCCCTTCCGCCGCGCGTATCGGGCTCATCGGTGCGTTGCTCGGCGCCATCGGGCTCGTGCACAGCGTGATGGGACTCGCCGCGCGAAAGCATCTGACGTTCGGTGCGGCTGCGGCAGCCGGTGGATGGAACTTCGGCGTTCCCGCCGTGCTCCTCCTCGTGCTCATCATCGCCTTTGCGCTCGCCGCTGCGCGCCGCGATGCGGTGTGGCCCGTCGCCATCATCGCCGGCTTCGCGCTCGCGCTGCGCAGTGTGCCCACCGCGATCACCGGGCGGTGGCAGTCGATGATCAACCCGCTGCACCTCCTCTTCGGCTCGCTCTGGCTCGGCACGCTCTTCGTGGTCGTCGTCGCCGGCCTCGCGCTCGCGATCCGCGGTCCGCTCCCGCGCGACGCACGCGGCTCGACCGTCGCCGAGATGGTGAACCGCTTCTCGACGCTCGCGCTCGTGAGCGCCGCGTGCCTCGTGCTGACCGGGATCACCACCGCCGTGCTGCACCTCAAGTACGTCGCGGCGCTGTGGACCACGGACTACGGCCGCACCTTCCTCGTGAAGCTGTGCGTCGTGCTCGTCGTCGTCGCACTCGGCGCGTGGAACTGGCGGCGCGTGCGTCCATCGCTCGGTGGCGAGGAGAGCGCACGCATGATCCGACGCACCGCGACCTCGGAGCTCGCCGTCGCCGCGCTCGTGCTCGCGGTCACCGCGGTGCTCGTGACGCTCCCCGTGCCGAAGAAGCCGAAGCCCGTGCCGCCCGCCGCTGCCGCTGCGACCGCGCAGCCCGCGCCGTAGGCGACGCACACCATCGTGCTCCGTACCACGGTCGTCATCGTCGCCACAGCGTCGCTCGCCGTCTGCGTGCCGGCGCACGCGCAGCGGCCGGCGCGCGCCGGTGCGTCGCCTCGCGCACTGCCCACCGTCGAGCTCCGCCCGGGGATGGTGATCACATCTTCGGTGCGCGTCGTGCCGAAGACGTACCGCCTCCCTGCGCCCGCGTCGCTCGACTCCGCCGTCGTCACCATTCGCGGCGATTCCATCACCGTCGATTTCGCGGGCGCGATGATGGAAGGGCAGGCGCCGAGCGCGAACCCCGATCGCGCCGCCGGCGTCGCCATTCGCATCGATGGTGGACACGACGTGCGCATCCTCCATGCGCGCGTCCGCGGCTACAAGGTCGGCATCCTCGCCCGGAAGACGCGCGGCCTCACGCTCGTCGACAACGATCTCAGTTATAACTGGAAGCCGCGCCTCTACAGCCTCATCGAGCACGAGAGCCTCGTCGACTGGCTCTCGTTCCATCACAACGAGCACGATGAGTGGCTGCGCTACGGCGCGGCCATCTATCTCGCGGACGTGACCGGGGGCGAGATCCGCGACAACACGGCGGAGCAGGGGATGAACGGGCTCATGCTCGTGCGGAGCGACAGCCTGCGCATCATCAGCAACACCTTCTCGTACAACTCCGGCTTGGGGCTCGGGCTCTATCGCTCGAGCGACAACACGATCATGCACAACCGCGCCGACTACGATGTGCGCGGCTACAGCGAGGGCTTCTATCGGCGCGGGCAGGACTCGGCCGATCTCCTCCTCTACGAGCAGAGCTCGCACAACATCGTCGGCTACAACTCGATGACGCACGGCGGCGACGGGCTCTTCCTCTGGGCCGGCCAGCACACGATGGACACCGGCCTCGGCGGCGCGAACGACAATCTGTTCTACGCGAACGACTTCAGCTTCGCGCCGGCGAACGGGATGGAAGCGACGTTCAGCCGCAATTCGTTCATCGGCAATCGCGTGGAAGGGAGCGACTACGGGCTGTGGGGCGGCTACAGCTACGATTCGAGGGTGATTGGTAACGCTTTCATACGAAATCGCACCGGCATCGCCATCGAGCACGGCCAGGACAACGTCATCGCGTCGAACATCTTCGACGGCGATTCGACGGCCATCCTGCTCTTCGCCAATCCGGTGTCGCCCACGGATTCCGGCTACCCGATGCACCACGATTCGCGGAGCCGAGACGTCGGCATTCAGCACAACGACTTCGTGTCGAACCGCGTGGGCATCCGGGCATCGAACACCACCAA